>PMXT01000017.1:12697-20758 GCA_003170995.1 Actinomycetota bacterium
GCTTCGTTTTGCTAGAGCTTCTAACTGTTTAGCCTGGCGCTAGCGATCACGTCGAAGGCGGCTCCTGTCTGCACAGTGGGCAGGCGTCTCCACCAGCGCAGGTCGATCTTCTCGGCGCACAGGCGATCCTCGAGCCAACGACCCCACTGATCGTCGCCGACGCCGCCCGCGAAAGCGACCGAGGTGCCGCAGTGCTCTGCGACGTTGGCCGCATTTGTCGGTGCTCCGCCACAATGGGGGGACGAACGAGTCGGCTTCCGACCAGTTCTCGAGCGGGCGCTCGCAGATCGAGTCGACGAACGTCTCGCCGAGGAAGAGAACCGCTTCGGGCACGGACGCCGACGTTAGGGAGCGGCCATGACAGTAGTCTTGCTTTCTCTTTGTAAACCGCCATATGCAGGCAATACGTGACCACGGACGCCATCTTGGGTTGAACAACTCCAAGGAATCCTTACTCTGAGTGATAAGTAAGGATTAGCAGTGGATGTCGTTTCGCACATAACGAGCAAGGGCCAGGTGACCGTTCCCAAGGCGGTACGTGACGCCCTGAAGCTGAAGGAAGGCGACCGGGTCGTATTCCGCGTGGTCGGCGAGCGAGCTGAGCTGGCGCGGACGGCTGATCTGCTCGAGCTGGCCGGCGCCGTACCGGTCTCTGCGCCGCAAGCCGAGCTCTCATCCGGCTGGGACGAGATGAGGCGACAACTACGCCGGACCCGAGCAAGACAGAAGAAGTGAAGGCCGTCCTCGACACCAACGTGCTCGTACGGCACCTGACGGCTGATCCGTCCGAGCAAGGGCAGCGAGCGACTGCGTTCCTCGCTCGCGCCGAGGAGTTGCTCCTGACAGATATCGTCGTCGTCGAGCTCGTCTACGCGCTCGAGACAATTTACCGAGTCGAGCGTGCGCGGGTCGCCGAGTTGTTGCGGGCGGCAATCACCTTTCCCACCATCGCCGTTCTCGACGAGGTGCTGCTGCTCCGCGCGCTCGAGCTCTACGAGCGCGCGAGGCTCGATTTCGTCACGGCCTACCTCGCCGCCGCCGCCGAGCGAAGCGGAGTTGGGTCTGTCGCGTCCTTCTATCGCTCGCTCGAGCGGATCGAATCGGTGGAGCTGGTCGAGCCGGCCTGAGTGCTCGGCTCGTGCATTCTCCTGCAAGAAGTAGCGCTATCGAGAACCGAGGTAGCGATGCTCGCCGGACTCGCCTCGAGCCTCGTCTCCGGAACCGGATCTCAATCGCTTCGTTCGATCCGACGGCGCGCGTTCTCAGCGGTCGAGGATGCTGTCGATCTCGGCGATCTGATCAGGCGCGAGCGGGCCGTGCCGCATGGCGCCGGCGTTCTCCTCTGCCTGCTCGGCCGTCTTGACGCCCGGGATCGGGACGGCTTTCTCGCTGCGGCCCCAGAGCCAGGCGATCGCGCCTTGAACGAGCGTGCGCCCGTTCGAAGTGAGGATCTCGCGGATTGCATCCAGCTTGGCCAGCCATTCCTCGCGCGGCGCCCCGCTCTCGTCGAAGATACGCACCCACTCGATGCCGGCGGTGCGGAAGTCGCCCGGCGCAACGTGGCTGTCCTTCGTGTACTTGCCGCTCAGGAAGCCCATCGCAAGTGGGTTTCGGTTGATGCTGGCGAGGTTCTCGCGCTCGCACAGCTCGAGCAGCTCGGGACTGTCGTCGAACGCGTTCAGGTTGTGCTGAACGGCCGTGTAGCCGGGTCGGCTCAGCCAGCGCTCGGCGCAGCTGAGGCTGTCGGTGCTCCAGCCGTAGGCTCGGATCATGCCCTTGCCCTTCAACTCCTCGAGTGTCTCGGCAACGGCGTCGGCGGCGGTGGGCTCGAGCTCGCCGACGTGGAGCTGGTAGAGGTCGATCCAGTCGGTTCCGAGCCGGCGCAGCGAGTCTTCGCAGGCGCTGCGGATGTAGTCGGGCGAGGTGTTCGGGCCGTAGGTGCGACGGCTGCCGTCGTCGTCGAACGTCCAGCCGAACTTGCTGGCGATCACGACGCGATCGCGGTCCTTGCCGAGCGCCTTGCCCAGGACGCGTTCGCTGTGACCGGCGCCATAGCTGTCGGCCGTATCGAACAGGGTGACGCCGCAGTCGAGGCCACGCCGGATGGCGAGGGTAGAGACGTTGTCGTCGACCTCTCCCCAGCCGTAGTTCACGCCGTCGCCGCCGATAACCGGGCCGCCGATCGCCCAGCAACCGAGCCCCATCGCGCTGACCTCAATACCCGAGCGGCCGAGTGTGCGCTTCATCGTCACCTGCTCCTCCCCCATTCCGCTGGCTCCTTTGTCGCATGTGTCTTATCAGGCGCGCACCCCGAGTGGCCCGCGCTCGAGTGCGCGGGCCTTCTTCTCGGCCTGCTTGACGCTCTTCAAACCCCTAACGGAATAGGGACCCGCCGCCGAGCGCGGCCAGGCGGCTAATCGCTTTCCTTCTAGGGCAGCGGGATCACGATGATGTGTCGATTCCAGAATATTCCGTGTCCCCCGGCGGAAAAGTACGTTGCCTTGAACGTATGGCTGCCGGGGGTCACCGACTCGACAAACGTTGCACTGTTTTGAGTCATGACGCTAGCTGTGTGCCCCATGTATGCAAGCGAGTGCCACAGGTCTGCTTGCACGCCGTCGATACAGAAGCCCATGGCGACCTCTTCGGTCGCGACCTGTGAAATGATCGCGGCTGTCAGTGTCACGAGCACTTTTCCGGAAGCTGGAACCGTGACGGTCACAGATGGACCAGGCGTGGCTAAGTCGGTCCAGCCTGCTGTACTCGTGGTCTCGTACGTAGTAACGGAAGCTTCTGCCGCACCCTCGGTGCCGGCAAGGCCAGTCGCTCCGGTGTCGCCCTTAACGCCTTGCGGACCGATGCCGCCGGTCGCTCCGGTTGATCCGGTCGCTCCGGTCGGACCTTGGACTCCGGTTGCGCCATCAGCTCCGATCGGACCCTGCGGACCAGTCGGGCCAGTGGCTCCAGTCACGCCGGTTGAGCCGGTAGCTCCAGTAGATCCGGTAGCGCCCGTGTCGCCAGTCAGTCCTTGAACACCCTGTGCGCCTGTAGCGCCGGTGTCGCCCTTCGGCCCCTGGGGGCCGATGTCACCGGTTACGCTTTGACCCTTCGGTCCCCGGGCGCCTTTGAGTTGCTTGAGCACGCTCGGCTTGATCTGCTTGGTCGAGGTGATCCGGTAGTGGTTTGCGGCCACAGCACCGCCGCCCAACGCAAGGGAGAGGGCCGCGAGTGCGATTATGAGATGGGGGAAACCCCGATACGAGGACTTCATGATTCCTTCGCTTTCTCGATAGGGCGCCGCATGAGCGCAGAGGTGAGGGGTTCGTCATCATCGATCGCGCGACTACGGGTGTCAACTCTCGACCTCCTCGCGCATGTGGTCGAGTGTCCCTGTGTCTCGCACTCGCCTGGGCGCGTGTTCAGGAATGTCACATGAGCGTGCGTTGGCGAGGGCGCAAGGTCGGCGGCGTTGAGATGGTGCTGCTCGACGCCTTAGCTCCCAGCGGCCGCCTCGCGAGCTTTTCTGACTCTCTCGAGATCTTTCGCCGTGGTGCCGACGCGGCCAGCTTGACCTGGGCGAGTGTCCAGGAATGTCCCTCGAAACAGCCGCCGTATTTCAGCGGTTTGCCGCGTACGTGAGATCGAGGGTGTCGAGTTGGCCAGACCAACGCAGGGTGAACCGCCAGCATCCCGCGGTGGGCAGATTGATGATCGACGGGCCGGGCCCACCTATCACCTTGCGCCCGACAGGTGAGCCGACCGGAGTCGATCCGATCATCCGTTGGGCGCTGATCCGCAGGTTGGAGTAGATATTGGTCGTGACGCGCACGACCCAGAGGATCTTGTTGTTGTGGTTCTTCGGCCGGGGTGAAAGGAGGGGATCGGCCCAGAGAATCGCGGTGATCTTTCCGGCCGCACTGAGAGCGTGTGGCATGCGCGGTTTCGGATTGCTGAATCCTCCACGTGCCCACACCGGCAGCACGCCGTGCAACACCTGAGACTTGCACACTCTCGCCTCGGCCTGGCTGCGATCAGACGCCGAGCAAGCGGCAAGCACGCCCATCCCACCGAGCAGAACCGCGAGAACGAGCGCGGCATTCCGATGTCCGTGTCCGCGCAACACGATCATTACAGGCGGTTCAATCCTGAGAGTCTCATCGCTGAGAAGAGACAGAATATAGGCATGGGCGAGCGTGCTCTCACCCGACGGCAGGTCATCTAGCGCTTCTGATGGAAAAGGCGGCTCAGCCCGCATAACGCATGGCGTCTCTCGTGAGTTGGTAGACGCCGTGCAGCTCCGCGACTCGCCAGGCGTGCGTTACTATCGAGCGGGTGAAAACTCTTACCGTGGTCGCCGCTATCGCCCTTGCCTTGCTCGCAGGAAACGCCGCTGCAACCTCCGCCAAGCTCATCGGCTTTCAGACCCCGACGAATAACATCGTTTGCGCCGGCTACACGGGCTCACAGCCGGCTTCGCTCCGCTGCGACATCCACAGCGGGCTGAAGCCGAAGCCCGCTCGCCCGAAGAGCTGCCACTACGACTTCGGCTTCAGTCTCGGCCTGAACGCGAAGGGGCGAGCGCATCCGCTCTGCGTCAGCGATGCGGTACTGCCCGACCCGAGCAAGGCGCCCGTACTCGAGTACGGCAAGACCTGGCACGACGGGCCGTTCACGTGTAAGTCGGCGAAGAAAGGCCTCACCTGCCGTAACGGCGCCCACCACGGCTTCTTCCTCAGCAAGCAGAGTTGGAAGCGCGTCTAGCCGGCCTGCCGAGCGTGACCTCTAGGGCGCGCCTGCCCTCCGATGAGGAAGGAACGCGGTTAACGACGGGGAGCTTCCCAACCGCTGCGCTTGCAAACTCGCCGACGGCTGGCCCTCCTTCTCCGTGGGCGGCTCTGGCCGAAGCGACCACTTGAATTCCACGAAGCGAACCCGCGGGAAGGTCGAATTGCCGGGACTGAAAGAGCGTGATGCCGCGCGCCTCGTCGTCCGCATCTTGGCCAACCTGTCGATTCCGAGCTCGGCTGCTCGAGCGCTAGACTGAACGGGCTGCCGCGACTGGCGCGGGAAGGTGGAGCACCACCGGGGAACGGCAGCAATCCAAGCCGAGCGCCTGGGCACCGCAATCCGATTCAGGAGGTGCCCCGTGAGCGCGCAGAAGACTTTGGATCAAACTCTCGAGCAGGCCGATCCCGCGGTCGCCCGCCTGGTCGAGCGGGAGTTCGAGCGACAGTCGCAGGCCATCTGCCTGATCCCGTCCGAGAATCACGTTTCCCGCGCCGTGCTCATGGCGCTTGGAAGCGTCCTCACCAACAAGTACTCCGAGGGCTACGCCCATCGCCGCTACTACGAAGGCCAGCAGGTCGTCGACGAGCTGGAGCCGCTGGCGATCGAGCGGGCCAAGGGGCTCTTCGGTGTCGAGCACGCCAACGTCCAGCCCTACTCGGGCTCGCCGGCGAACCTCGCCGTCTACCTCGCCTTCCTCGATCCCGGCGACACGGTGATGGGCATGGCGCTGCCGATGGGCGGCCACCTCACTCACGGCTGGGGCGTCTCGGCAACGGGCAAGTGGTTCCGCTCGGTTCAGTACGGCGTGCGCCGCGAGACGGGGCGTACCGACATGGACGAGGTGCGCGAGCTGGCGCGCAAGGAGCGCCCGAAGTTGATCTTCTGCGGCGGCACCGCAATCCCGCGCGCGATCGACTTTCCGGCTTTCGCCGAGGTGGCGAACGAGGTCGGGGCGATCCTGGTCGCCGACATCGCCCACATCGCCGGCCTGATCGCCGGCGGCGTCCACCCCTCGCCGGTCGGCTATGCCCAGGTGCTCTCGACAACGACGCACAAGACACTGCGCGGTCCACGCGGGGCAATGCTGATGTGTTCCGAAGAGCACGCCGCCTCGATCGACAAAGCGGTCTTCCCGGGCCTGCAAGGAGGCCCGCACGACAACACCACCGCGGCGATCGCGGTGGCGCTCGGGGAAGCGAGCCGGCCGGAGTTCTCGGCCTACGCCGCCCAGATCGTGGCGAATGCCAAGGTGCTGGCCGAGGCCCTGGTCGAGCGCGGCTTCGATCTCGTCTCCGGCGGAACCGACAACCACTTGATCCTCGTCGACCTGACCTCCAAGGACGTTCCCGGCAAGGTCGCCGCCAAGGCGCTCGACCGGGCACGGCTCACACTCAACTACAACACCGTCCCCTTCGACACGCGCAAGCCGTTCGATCCCTCGGGCATCCGTCTCGGCACTCCGGCCGCCACCACCCGCGGCATGAAGGAGCGAGAGATGCTCGAGATCGCCCGCTGGATCGACGAGGGAGTCGAGGCGGCGAAACGCGAGGACGAGAGCGAGATCGAGCGGATCGCCGGTGAAGTGCTGGAGTTGACCCGCGCCTTCCCGATCCCGGGCGCTCCGGGTTAGCGTCGATCAGAGATACTTCTCGAGCCAGGCGACCGCATCAGCCCACATCTCGGCGCTGAGCTCCTGCGCTACGCCCGGGCGAACGACCAGGCGCAGGCGCTCGACCTCGCGAAGCTGAAGCGGGCGTGGAGATTACAGATCGAGCGGCGATTCCACGTAGGGCTCCAACGAGACGCCGACCGGGGCCTGCTTCGCGGACGGGAAGAGTGGGCGGGCGAGGAGCCAGCCTATGAGGCCAGCGAGCACCGTTGCCACGCTCGCAAGCGCCCAGACCAGCCGAGCACCCGCGCGATCGGTGAGCACGCCGGCGCCAAGCGAAGCGAAGGTCAGGACGAGGGCGTTGGCGCTCATGATCATGGCGAACGAGCGACCACGTAGATCGTCGGAGGCGCCCTGTTGCACGAGCATCGCGTTGGCCGTCAGGAGCAGGCCGTTGCCCGCTCCCGCGATCAGGAGAATCGCTACTGCCAGCGCGAAGGGAGGGAGTAGAGCGACGAGACCCATACCGAGCGCGAGCAGCGCGAAACCGAGTGCGTAGGCGGTAGCGAAAGATCTTCTCGCGAAGACCGCCCGCGCGCTGAAGGCGCCGACGAAAACGCCGAGGCCGGTCGCGGCCATGAACACTCCGTAGCCGAGGTTGCCGGCGCCGAAGTCGTGCTTGACCAGCTCGACCTCGGCCGTGTTCATCGCGGCGATCCCGATCATCGCCACGTTCCAGGCGATGAAGACCGTCAGCAGCGGACGCGAGCGAAAGACGGCGGCGGCTCCGTCGAGGAGGTCGCGCAGGTAGCCGCGTGATGCCGCCGTGACCGACTGCAGACCGGACGACCGGATACCGGCGATGAGCAGCGCCGAGAAGACGAAGCTGGCGGCGTTGAGCAGGTAGGCCGGGTGAGGCCCGGCGGCCGCGACGAGGACGCCGCCGCCGAGCGGCCCGGCGACCATCGTCACGCTGGTAGCGGTCTGGAAAAGACCATTGGCGCCGGCCAGATCGCGCTCCTCGACGAGATTTGGGAGCCCCGCGTAGACCGCGGGAGTGAAGAGACCGGCGGCCACGCCCGCCAGCGTCGCGAGAGCGATGATCGCCCAGGCGCCAGGCGCGAAGACCAGGGCAACGAAAACACCGGTGCGGAAGAGATCGGCGCCGATCATCAACGAGCGCCGGGGCAGGCGATCGAGCAGCGGGCTGAGCAAGAAGCCGAGCAGCGCTATCGGCAGCGTCTCGCTCACGAGCAGCGCCCCAACCCAAACCGAGGAGTGCGTCCGGTCGTAGACGTCGATCGCGAGCGCGACGAAAGCGAGCCAGGTACCCGTGCTCGAGATCAGCGTGGCCCAGAACAGCCGCCGGACACCCGCATAACGGAACAGCGCAATCTGCTCTGAGGTGGACGAGCGAAGACCCATGTTCGCTGAACGCTAACCCCGACCTTGCACAATGACAAGGAGTTGGCGCTGTTTTGGCTCAGTCGAACCCGAGCTTAGAGTCTGTTTCGGTAGGAATGTGCGACCGAGGGGGTCAAGCCGTGGATGCCAGAGAGCTCGCCTCGGAATGAAGACCCGTCGACTGGGTGTGATCGGTGAGTGCGAGGCTAGGACGCAGTATCGCGTTCGTAGCCGGAAGCTACGGGCGCGACCAGGGCCTA
>PMXT01000017.1:20771-20944 GCA_003170995.1 Actinomycetota bacterium
GGATAGGCCCTAACGACAACGCATCGTGCTTGCTGAGCGCGGCCAGGCGATGAAGTGCTTCGTTTTGAGGCGAGTTCCAGAGGCCGGAGGGCTGCGAAGACGCACCGGTGGTGCGTCGAGCAGTTATACGGTTGCTGGCGTCGCGGATCGGCCGCGCTGGGCGTGCAGACCTA
>PMXT01000175.1 GCA_003170995.1 Actinomycetota bacterium
GTGCCGGCAGAGGAGAGCGCGAAGACCCTTGCGATGTTCCTCGCGCCCGATGGCGGGCCGCCGAGTCCTCCGGACGCGGGTGCATGTCGGTAGGTGCGCTTGTCAAACACCTTCCAGGGGTGAATTCCGGACTCCAGGTTCAGTGCGTCGCTGGGTAGGGCTTATAGGGTGATGGAGTGGTTGTCTGTCGGGCAGGAGAGAGGGGGGCCGTTCGGCCCCCGCGCGGCTTACCTTACGGGCTGCCGCGGAGCCCCGAGTCGAAAGGGGCATCAAGCGGCCTACGCGCGCGGCGCGGCTCCGCGCCCTCTGCGAGGTCCAGTGGCTTCGACGCGGCCAGAGAATGCGCGAGCGCCTAATCGACTGGCAGCGCGCTGTGCGCGAGCCAGCGGGTTGCCGTGGCCCGCTCGCGGTACGGGACCCGAGACGCGGTGTTGATGCGGCGAGCGCCGAGGCGAAAGAGCGTCGGTCGTTCGGACGCCGATGCACCGCGGATGAGATCGCCAGCTGCGGAGAGCCAGAATAGGCGATCGATGTGGCGGTCGGTGTCGAGCGCGGAATCCACGAAGCGCGTGACGGTCTGCGCGGCGTCAGTGCCCTCCTTCTCGACGAGGCTGCGGCGCTGAGCGAGGGGCGCGAGCAGAGCATCCTGGGCTTCGAGGCGGGCGCGGAGCATGGCGTCGGAGATCAGCTCGCCCTCTCGCTGCTCGGCGATGTTGCGCACGATGCCGAGCAGATACCTGCCGGGGATCTCCAGGTCGCGCGGCAGGGATCCCGCCGCGCGCTTGCCGGTGAAGACGGCGACGCCGTCGACCACGGGAGACAGCGGATAGGCGGCAATCGCGTCGAGGATGTGTCCGCCGGGATCGGCGATGCCGAGTCGAGCGAAGGCGGCGGCGATGGTCTGGCGCACGATGGGATCCTGCCGCGCCTGGAGAGTGCGTCGGGCGGCCTCCTGGCGACGTAGTCGCTCCGCGAGCGCGGTGCGCGCCTGGGCGATCTGCTCCGGCGTGGGTTTGTCGGAGTAGAGGTCGACGCGGCTTTTGCCGCCGTGGTCGGCACGCGGGCGATGGTTGAGGGTGCGAGCCCAGGTAGTGATCACCAGGCGGAGCAGCTCCCGCGCCGCTTCGCGCTCGTTTTTCCCATCGAGCACGAGAGGAGGGACCGCTTGGCGGAAGAGCCCGAAGGCGCCTTCGACGTGGCCCTTGTTCTGGGGGCGGCCCTTGGTGGCCGGTATGAGCAGCGTCTGGTCGCTGGCGAGTGCTTCGCCGACCTCGGGCGTCAGGTTGGACGGCCGGTTGTCCACGAGCACGGCCAGGGGCGGGGCGCCGGTGGTGTCTTTGCCGTCCTCGATGGCCTGGATGAGCGCGGCGCTGTCCTCCTCGTCGCGGACCGAGACGCCAGTAAAGGCGCCGGAGTGCGCATCGACGGTCAGCTCGAAATTGAAGCCGAAGCGCTCCCCGAAGAAGGTGACGACGACGGGCGTGCCGTCGGCGACCCATTGCGCTCCAGGGAAGAAGGTCTCGAAAGACTCGCGCAGGGCTTTCTCGTCGGGCGAGCGGCCTTCTCGCCGCCGTCGCAGGCGGACGCCGTGCGCGGCAAGGATGGCGGTGATGGCCGAGCGCCTGTAGGGCACGCGCAAATGCTTGGCGACATGGTCGCAGAAAGCGACGAAGCCGCCTTCCCAGGTGTCCCACTCGACGAGGACGGTCTGGACGTGGAGGTTGCTGCTGGCCCAGGCGGTGGGGTCGGTCTCGAGCGCCTCAGGCGCGGGCGGTGCACCGGTGCGCAGCCAGTCGCGCAAGGTGTCGACCGGCACCTCGATGGCGTGCGCCAGTTCCTCCACGCCGAGGTCGGGATGCTTCTCACGCAGGTCGAGCACGAGCCGGCGGAAGGAGTCGGAGTAGTGGCGATGCTCGGCCCCGCCGTGGACACAGCCCGGGTGATCGAGCAGGAAGCGCAGGACCTGGCGGGTGAGCGCTTCGACCTTCGGCGAGGGCGGCGATGCCGGAGCAGATGGCCGACCGGCGGGGCGCACGAGAGAGGAGAGCGCATCGAGGAGCTTGGCCTTGGCCTCGTAGGCGCTGCTGCGTCTGGCACCTGTCTTCTCGACGATCCGTTCGGCGCTCGCGCTGGGCAGGCCGAGCAAGAGCTGGTGGTCGCGTGCGGCAAGCAAGAGCCCCGCGATCACAGAAGGCGCGATCGCGGGGCTCGAATCAGGTATGGCTGTCATCGGTCCTTTGCTGTTTGCGGTAGGAGTTGGCCTCGTAACCTCTCCTTGCCGCAGCCAGCCGAGGACCTCCATCGTTTTCAGCCAGGTGGCGGCAGCAGCCGCTGCCCCATCAGCCAGATCTCGGGGACGCCGTTCTTGCTGGCGACCTTGAAGAGTTCGAGGCACCGGTCGCGCAGCTCGAGCGCGTCGGAGGCGTCTCGGGGCACCCCGGCTTCGATGCGCGCGAGTACCTCCTCCGCGCGGCCGAAGTATCGGTCCGCCGGCACCAGCAAGCCGCCCAGCGCGTGGTGTGTGCGCCCATGGTTATAGAAGTGCAGGTGCGCCGAGAGCCGGCGCTTCATCTCGGCCAGGTCGACGAAGCGCTGCACGTTGAAGAGCTCCTTGTGCAGGTTGGCATTGAAGACCTCCACCTTCCCATTCCACTCCTTGTGCTCGGCGAC
>PMXT01000089.1 GCA_003170995.1 Actinomycetota bacterium
AGCCAAGGGAAGGGAATCGGAGTGCAGACCGATTTTCGAGCGGGGCGAAGTACGGAGGAGAATGGTCGCTCTCTCACGGAAAGCACGGTATCGCAACGGACTGGTGCAGGGCGTCCGATAAGTAGAGCTCGACTCCCGGCAACCGGCGAAGCTCGCTAGCGGTGCCAGATTCCTCTGACCGGCGCCGCCGAGCCCGACTGCCCGAGCAACGGTGGCCACCACGACTGCCCGATCATGCGTAGCAGCTGTAGTGATCGAGAAGCCCCGGCACCCGCGCCTCGGACCGGGCTAGCGACCTGGCGACGATTACCGGGATGTGCCCCAGCGATTCTCCCTGGATCGCCCGGAGAAAACGAGCTGTCTTCTCTGCCGCTTGTGTTTATGATCAAGCCCATGAGATACCTGCTCGCCGCCGGTGCTCTCGCCCTGACCTTTCTCACCGGCTCCGCCCTCGCCTCTCCAAGCGCCGCGCTCAAGGGCTTCCAGACGCCCTCTCACAACATCGTCTGCGGCGACTACAACGGCTCACCGGCCTGGCTGCGTTGCGACATCACAAGCGGCCTCAAGCCGAAACCGGCCCGGCCCAAGGGCTGCGAGTTCGACTTCGGCGGAACGCTGACGTTGAGCGCCAAGGGAAAGGCCCGGATCGGCTGTGTCAGCGACGTCGTGCTGCCCGATCCGAGCAAGGCACCGATACTCGCCTACGGCAAAACCTGGCGCTACGGGCCGTTCACCTGCAGCTCGGCCAAGACGGGCCTCACCTGCCGCAACAAGGCCGGCCACGGCTTCTTCCTCAGCCGTGAGCGTTGGACGTGTCTCTAGCCCAGACGAAAAGCCGAACCGCTCCGCCGACAGATCCTCGTCCCATCGGAGGTTCTAGACGCTAGGATCGTCGGCGATGCTCGCGTCGATCTTCTGGTATCTGACCCCGCTTTGGGTTCTGCTCTTCTTTGTGCTCGTGCTTGGGATCTTCGCGATTCTGGCTCGGATCAGAGGCGGTCGCTACATGCGTCCGATCATGGTCTGGCTGATGAAGGTTCCGCTGCTCGGACGCGGGATCAAGAAACTCTCCGAGTCGGCCATCGAGCGCTCGAACCCCGCGCTGGCAAGCGCGATCAAGAAACTCGAGCGGGCCGGCGGAATGCGTGATCCACAGCGGATGCAGAAAGCCCTCTCGACCCTCAGTGCCCACGAGAGGCGGGCCTGGATGGAAGCCGCCGAGCAGCAGCAGGGCTCAGGCTCCGAGGTCTCGAACCGGCAGATGCGCCGCCAGCTCGAGCGGCAAGGCCTGGGCGAGAGCAAGGCCAAGTCGAAGCCCAAGGGCAAGTCCAAAGACAAGCCCAAGGGCAAGAAGAAGAACGGCGACGAGAAGGAGCGGGGCCGGGGCAAACCGGGTCGCCGCCGCAGTCGCTAGAGCCCACTCCGGTAGGGCGCTCTCGCCTCAGCGTTCGAGCAGGGCAACTGCCTGGGCCGCGAGCCCCTCGCCGCGACCCGTGAAACCGATTCCGTCGGTGCTGGTTGCGCGAACGGTCACGCGTCCGGGCTCGGCACCGATCGCCTCCGCAAGGCGTCGCTGCATCTCCTCGCGCCGGGGCGCGATCCGGGGCTCCTCTCCGATCAAGACGCAGTCGGCGTTGACGAGCGCCCAGCCGGCGCCCTGCACCTCGGCGTAGGCCCGGGCGAGCAGGTCGAGCGAGTCGGCGCCTCTCCAACGCTCGTCCTCGGAGGGGAAAAGCGAGCCGATGTCACCAAGCCCGGCCGCCCCGAGCAGGGCGTCGATCAGCGCATGGGCGATCACGTCGCCGTCGGAGTGGCCGGCGAGTCCGCGCGGATGCTCGATCGCAACTCCTCCCAGCACCAGCGGCACGCCGCTTACGAGCTGGTGCGCGTCGAGGCCGATTCCGACTCTGAGCTCACTCATCCAACGAACCTTAGAGCGTTTCCAACCAGACCTCGACCAGCGCCAGGTCGTCGAGGGTTGTCACCTTGTGCAGGCGCGGGTCTCCCTCGACCCAGCAGACGCGTCCGCCTCGCTCCTCGATCAGAGCGGCGCAATCGGTCGCCTCGCCATGCCCGGTGCCGTAGGCGGCGCGGAGCACCCCGGCTCGGAAGGCCTGTGGAGTTTGAGCCGAGACAAGCGAGCCGCGGTCGATCGTCTCGACGACGCGCTCGTCCTCGACGCGCTTGACGGTGTCGGCGACGGGGAGCGCCGGCACCACGGCCTCCCAGCCGCGCCCGAGCGGTTCGAGCACGCGCGTCACGATCTCCTCGCTCACAAGCGGGCGAGCTGCGTCATGCACGAGCACGAGCTCTGCCTCGTCCGGGATCTCAGCCAGCGCCAGGCGCACGCTGCCGCCCCTCGTACTACCACCGGTGACGACTGCGCTCACCTTGCTGCAACCAAGCTCCTCGGCGAGCAGGATCACGGGCTCCTCCCAGCCGGCGGGCGCCGCCACGACGATGCCCTCTATCTCTCCGCACGCCTCGAGCCGTTCCAGGCTCTCGGCCAGAAGCGGCCGTCCGGCCAAAGCGGCGAATACCTTCGGGCGCTCGCCGCCGAACCGCTCGCCCGCCCCCGCAGCGCAGACGACAGCCCAGGCTTGTGCGCTCATCATGAGCGACCTCGACGTCGGAAGCGACCCTGCGCGGGAACTCGTCTCCCGCCTGAGAGCCTAATCCGGTAGGGATGTGCGTCCGAGACGGTCAAGCCGTGGATGCTAGTGACCGAAGGGTTGCGATGGTGCACTGGTAGTGCGGTGAGCGGCCCTTCGGTTGCTGGCGCCGCGGATCGGCCAGCTCGGGTGTGCAGGCCTAGCGGA
>PMXT01000024.1:0-14527 GCA_003170995.1 Actinomycetota bacterium
TAGTCCTCGATCGGCGAGATGTCGTCGATCGTCTCCCTGAGGCCCTCGCTCAGAAACCAGTCGAACGAGGCCTTCTGAATATCGATGAGATTGGGGAGGTCGAGAACGTGCTTGAGGCGTGAGAAACTCTTACGCACGCGAGGCGCGGCAACGGTGCTAGTCAAATGAGACAGCCTCCCTTAACGGCGTCTAACAGAAATACGGACAGGCGGAGCGTGGCGCAACTCTGAACGGTAGCGAAAGACACGCTCTCTTCGCAAGAAAGATCCGACGGTGACCCGCACCGCCTGACGGGCCCCACTATAACTCGGCCTCCGAAGGAGTCAAGCTCCAGGCGGAAGAACGCGACGGCCTGCGCTCGTTCGGGAACGGGCGGATAGCGACCGAGGGATTCGGTCCCTATCCGCCTCGGCCCCGTCTACTTGATCTCGATCGTGGCGCCGGTCTCCTCGACCTTGGCCTTGATCTGCTCGGCCTCGTCCTTGGTGACGCCTTCCTTGATCGCGGCAGGCGCGCTCTCGACCAGGTCCTTGGCCTCCTTGAGACCGAGGCCCGGAACAACCTCGCGCACTACGCGAATGACCTGGATCTTCTTGTCGCCGATCGCCGTGAGCATGACGTCGAAGGCGGTCTGCTCCTCGGCCACCTCATCGGCCCCGGCGGCCGCGACGCCCGACATGGCCGCCATGGCGACCGGCACTGCGGCGGTGACATCCCACGCTTCCTCGAGCGCGTTCTTCAGCTCCACCAGCTCGAGCACTGTCATCTTGCCGAGCTGATCAACGAGCTTTGCGGTATCGGTTGGCACGTTTCTTACTCCTTCCTGATTACTGGTCTCTAGATTCCAATTGGTTGATGCGCGCGTCCAGCACTCCCACGAGGTCGCGTAACGGCGCCGTGAACAGGCCGACGATCGCCGTCGGCGCGGCGGCGATGGCGCCGACGAGTTGCGCACGCAGAACTTCCGCCGGCGGCAGCTTGGCGAGTTCCTCGATCTGATCGGCGCGAACCTCGGAGCCTTGCAAGACTCCGCCGCGGACGTTCAGAAGCTTGGTCGTCTTGGCGGTGTTTCCAAGCACTTTGGCCACGCCTACTGGATCGCCATCAGACTCCAGGAACGCGATCGCCGTCGGCCCCTCGAGAAGCTCGAGCAGGTTCGTCGCTCCGGCCTCTTCGGCGGCTCGCCTCGCCAGCGTGTTCTTGACGATGCTGAAGCGGGCACCAGACTTACGAAGCTGGGCACGGAGCTCGGCGAGATCACTCGTCGTCAGGCCGCGGTAATCGGTGACAATCAACGTCTCGGTTACTTTGAGGCGCTCGACCAGCTCGGCGATTACGCGCTCCTTGTCGGTTTTCAGCATGTGATCACCTCCTCTTACAAATCGAGCCCGCACACAAGGCGAGCTCGGAGAGAGGCGAAAGGCCATTCCGGGCCGCCTCGGCTGGACTTCTGCCTCTCGGCTGCCAGCTGTCTTTGGCGACGGGCGTGTTAACTAGGCAGTAACCGCTTGCTCCTCCTCGAGCTCTTCGGTTATTTCTCTGACCTTGGCGGGATCGACGTGGATACCCGGGCCCATGGTCGTCGTCAGCGTGATCGCTTGCACGTAGCGGCCCTTCGCCGCCGCCGGCTTGGCGCGCATGATCTCCTCGACCAGCGTCGCGTAGTTCTCGAGCAGCGCTCGCTCGGTAAAGGATCGCTTACCGATCGAGACGTGCACGTTGGCACCACGGTCGGTGCGGTATTCGACCTTGCCAGCCTTGGCATCGCGTACAGCCTTGGCGATGTCGAAGGTGACCGTCCCGGTCTTTGGGTTCGGCATCAGGCCGCGCGGGCCCAGGATGCGCCCGAGCTTGCCAACCGTGCCCATCTGATCGGGGGTGGCGATAGCAACGTCGAAGTCGGTGAAACCGTCCTCGACGCGCTTGGCCAAATCGGCGGAGCCGACCACGTCGGCGCCGGCCTCCTCGGCTTCCTTAGCCTTCTCGCCCTCGGAGAAGACGACGACACGTACATCCTTGCCGGTGCCGTTTGGAAGCATCAACGTCCCACGCAGCTGCTGGTCGGCGTGGCGAACGTTGAGCCCGAGCCGGAAGTGAACCTCAACCGTCTCGTCGAACTTAGCGGCAGCGAGCTCCTTGAGCAGGCGAACCGCCTCGAGCGGCGAGTAGACGCGCTCGCGATCGATCTGGGTGCGAGAGCTCGTGTAGCGCTTGCCGCGACCGCTCATGCTTCGACCTCGACTCCCATCGAGCGAGCGGTACCAGCGATTACCAGCATTGCAGCCTCGACGTCGTTGGCGTTCAGGTCTTTCATCTTCGTCTCGGCGATCTGTCGTAGTTGCTCTCGGGTTAGCTTTCCCACCTTGTCGCGATTCGGCTCGCCCGAGCCCTTCTCGAGCCGCAGCGCCTCCTTGATCAGGACGGCAGCCGGCGGCGTCTTGGTGATGAAGGTGAAGGAGCGATCTTCGTAGACCGTGATCTCGACCGGGATGATGCGACCGTTATCAGCCTGTGTTTGGGCATTGAAGGCCTTGCAAAAGTCCATGATGCTGAGCCCGTGCTGGCCCAGCGCGGGACCGACCGGCGGCGCCGGGTTGGCCTGGCCACCCGGGATTTGAAGCTTGATTGTCGTCAGGACTTTCTTAGCCACGCTTCTTGTCTTTCTCTTGAAGTTCTCCGGGGCAGGCCCCGGGATCAATCTTCTTGCGGCAGCGGATGCTACCGAATCGCGTGCCGCAGCCAGACTGCTTGCTTCTTTGTGGCGAGGGCTTTGTTCCGAATTGTAATCCCGTGCCAGACTGAAGTCTGGCACGGGATTACTCTAGTTTCTTCACCATCTCGAAACTCAACTCGACCGGTACCTGGCGCTCGAAGATGTTGACGAGCACCTTCAGCTTCTGCTGGTCGGGGTTGACGTCGACGATCTCGCCATCGAAGTCCGCCAGATGCCCAGAGGTGATCTTGACCGACTCGCCGAGCGAAAACGCGACCTGGGCCCGTGGGCGCGCGCCTTCGCCTTGGTTCTTGCCGGTGTGCAGGATGCGTTCGATCTCGCCC
This sequence comes from Actinomycetota bacterium, assembly GCA_003170995.1. Classification (GTDB taxonomy): domain Bacteria; phylum Actinomycetota; class Thermoleophilia; order Gaiellales; family Gaiellaceae; genus Fen-549. The sequence continues at coordinate 3,058 of PMXT01000024.1, forward strand.
TCGGAGAGCGGCACTGGCTTGGCGCCGGAACCGACGAAACCGGTTACGCCCGGAGTGTTCTTGACCAGCGTCCAGGCCTCATCGTCGAGATTCATGTTCACGAGCACGTAGCCGGGAAGCACGCGCTTCTCGGCCTGGACCTTCTGACCATCTTTGGTCTCGATCACGCTCTCGGTAGGCACTACCACGCGCCGAAAACGAGACTGCTGCCCCATCGAGATGATTCGGTGCTCGAGGTTGGCCTTGACCTTGTTCTCGTGCCCGGAATAGGTATTGATCACGTACCAGAGGAACATGCGCTCGACTCTCCTATTACCCCAGAAGAACGTCTTGGACTAAGTGCTTGAATGCGATATCGGCAATCGCCAGATAACCGCCGACGATCGCGCAGGCGAGAAGCACGACGACGGTTCCCTGCACCACCTGCTGGCGTCCCGGCCATTCGACCTTCTTCAGCTCGCCAACAGAATCGCTGATGAAGCCGAAGGGACGACTGATGAAGCCGAAGGGACGACGACGCTCGCGGGCATTCTTTTGCCCGCTATCGGCCTTCTGCGTCCGAAGCGTTGACGACTGCCGAGACGCGCGCGTCTGCGCGGCGAGCGACGATTCAGAGCGCTCAGTACGACGAGCGCGGCGCTGCTGACGGGTTGGGCGGGCCATCGCCTCTCCCCCCGCCTAGCGGGTCTCCCGGTGCAGAGTGTGCTTCCCGCACCAACGGCAGTACTTGTTGAACTCGACCCGGTCGGGCGTGTTCCGCTTCGATTTCTCGCTTTGATAGTTGCGCCGCTTGCACTCGGTGCAAGCGAGCGTCACAGCGACTCTGACTCCGGTCTTTGCCATGTTCTTGAAAGGTTTCTGAGCGCGAAAGAATAGCGGCCTAACCCGCCGCCCGGCATCAGTCTAGCTGGTCTTGGCAAACCGGCGCACCGCCTCTAGCAGCTCGCGCGATTTCTCGGCCGCGACCTCGGCATCGCCAGTGGCGAGAGCACCCGCGACGCAGTGACGAACGTGCCTGTCGAGGATGGTGAGCGCGAGACTCTCGAGCGCCGTCGTCGTCGCTGCGACCTGGGTGAGAATATCGATGCAGTAGCGCTCCTCGGCGACCATGCGCTCGATCCCGCGCACCTGACCTTCGATGCGGTGCAGGCGCTTGATCAGTGCATCCTTTTCTTCCACGTAACCAGAATCGACGTGCCCGCTCATCGCTCGCTCCTCGGGCTCGTCTCGAGACGCAAGCTCCCGAAGCGGCGCAGCCGAAGGCTGTTCCCGACCACGAGTAAGCTCGAGGCCGACATCGCCGCCGCCGCAATGATCGGATTCAGCAAACCGGCCGCCGCGATCGGAATCGCAGCGACGTTGTAGGCGAAGGCCCAGAAGAGGTTGCTCTTGATCGTGCGCAGCGTTCGTCGCGCCAGACTGACCGCGTCGGCAACGGCGCGCAAGTCGGTCGAGGTGAGCGTCACGTCACCGGCCTCGACAGCGATGTCGGTACCGCTTCCGAGCGCCAGCCCCAGGTCGGCCTGGGCCAGCGCGGGCGCATCGTTGATGCCGTCTCCAACCATGGCAACCACTTCACCTGCCGCCTGCAACTCGCGGATAACGGCCGCCTTCTCACCGGGAAGCACCCCGGAGCGCGCCCGCTCGATCCCAAGCTCGCGGGCGACCGACCTCACCGTGCGCTCATTGTCGCCCGAGAGCAGAAGCGGCTCGAGTCCCAAACGCTCGAACAAGCGAATCGCTACCCCGCTCGAAGGCTTCGTGGCATCTCGCAGTGAAACGAGACCACGCACCTCCCCATTCCAACCAGCGGCAGCGACGGTCATGCCCTCGGCCTCGAGCTCACCGACGCGAGCCTCTAGCTCGTCCGACAACGTCAGCCCATGCTCGCGCAGGAAAGCGGGTCGACCGACCAATACAGCGCGGCCCTCGACGAGCGCCTCGACGCCGAGCCCAGCCTCGCTTCCGAAACGCTCGACCTCGGGTAACGACTTCTCGCGTGCCCGCGCGTAATCCACCAGAGCCCGCGCGATCGGATGCTCGCTCGGCGCCTCGGCGGCACCGACCAGCCGAATCAGCTCGGGCTCGCTCGCACCCGTGACCGTCACGACTCGTGCCACGCTCATCCGTCCTTCGGTCACCGTTCCGGTCTTGTCGAGGACGATGGTCGTGATCCGGCGCGTACGCTCGAGCACCTCGGGGCCGCGAATCAGAACTCCGAGCTGAGCGCCACGGCCGAGCCCCGCCATCAGCGCCGCCGGCGTGGCAAGGCCGAGAGCGCAGGGGCAAGCGATCACGAGCACTGCGACCGCCGCCGTGAAGGCGGTGGCCGCGCTCGCGCCGGCAAGAAGCCAGAGCGCGAGCGTTGTCGCTGAGATCGCGATCACCAGCGGCACGAACACGACCGAGATGCGGTCGACCAAGCGTTGCACCGGCGCCTTACCGGCTTGCGCTTCCTCGACCAGGCGCGCGATTTGAGCGAGCGCCGTATCCGAGCCGACCCTGGTCGCGCGCACGAGCAGGCGACCGTAGCTGTTGATGGCTCCACCCGCTACGACATCGCCGGTGGCGACCTCGACGGGCACCGCCTCGCCGGTCAGGAACGACTGGTCGATCGCCGAGCTGCCGTCCTCGACGAGACCGTCCGTCGCGATCTTCTCTCCGGGACGAACAACCACGAGATCGCCGACTCGCAGCTCCCGGGCCGGGATCCGAACTTCTTCCCGCTCGCGCAAGACCGTCGCTTCTTTGGCGCTCAGCTCGAGCAGCGAGCGAATCGCGTCGCCCGAGCGCCGCTTGGCGCGCGCCTCGAGAAAGCGACCGAGCAGAACGAGAGCTGTGATCGCAGCCGCGGCCTCGAAGTAGCTCGGCGCATCGAGACCGAGCCCGACCACCGCGGCCGACCAGCCCCAGGCGCTGAGCGTGCCAAGCGAGACGAGCGTGTCCATGGTCGCGCCGGAATGGCGCAGATTGCGCGCGGCGGCGCGGTGAAACGGCCAGCCGGCCCAGAACACGACCGGCGTGGAAAGCGCGAGCGCGAACCACTCCCAGCCCGCAAACTGAAACGGAGAGATCATGGCGACGAGCAACAAGGGAAGGCCGAGCATGGCCGCGGCGGCCAGACGAACTCCGTCGCGAGAGCCGCTCAGTCCTCGCTCGTGGGCCTGTTCTGGGTTGCGTGCTCGGGCGTCGTAACCCGCGCTCTTGACCGCGGCGACGAGATCGTCAACTTGCAGCTGCGCCGGGTCGAAATGGACGTAGGCCTGCTCACTGGCGAAGTTGACCGTCGCCGACGCGCCCTCGAGCGCGTTCAGCTTGCGCTCGATCCTGGTCGCGCAGGAGGCGCAGGTCATCCCTTCGAGCTCGAGTTCGATCAGCTCCGCGTTTTCTGTCACCGCCGCACTCACGGCTCGGCTTCGTAACCGGCGTCGATGAGCGCGGCCCGAAGAGCTGCGCCGTCGAGACCTTCTCCTTCAACCGCCACCTGCTTCGTCTTCAAGTCCACTTGAACACTCTCGACCCTGGGAAGCGCAATCAGCGCCTCGGTGACTGTCCTGCGGCAGTGCTCGCAGCTGATGTCCGGAACGACGAATTCGACCCGTTCGGTCATTGCCTCATCCTCCTTGTCTCTGTATACCCCATGAGGGTATCAAGACAGTGCTTCCTCACCGAGCGCGGCCAGAGGAAGCTCTTTCTCCAGCGTCTCATCTGGCTTTCGCCGGGGGAATGACCGGAGCCGACGCGGGAGCGCCGCCGGTCAGCGCTTGCCGGCGAGGAAGTCTCGCACTAGCTGGTGATAGTCCGGCACCGGCAACAGGAAGGAGTCGTGGCCCCAGGGCGAGGCGATCTCCTCGCGCACGAAGTCGCACCCCGCTTGCTCGAGCACACGCCCGATCTCGAGCGAGTGCGCGGTCGAGAAGCGCCAGTCGGTATCGAAGCTGACCACCAGGAAGCGGGTCGGGTTCTCGCGCAGCCGCGCGACGGCCGCCTCTTCATCGGCGAAGGGATCGAAGTAGTCCATGACGCGCGAGAGGTAGAGGTAGGTATTGGCGTCGAAACGCCCGAGGAACTTCTCTGCCTGGTGATCGAGGTAGGACTCGATCTGGAAGTCGATACCGAAGGTCGGCCCCTGCGTATCCCTACGCTCGCGCCCGAACTTTCGCTCCAGCGCCTGCTCGGACACGTAGGTGATGTGGCCGAGCATCCTGGCCACGGATAGGCCCGAGTCGGGTTGGCGGTCAGTGCCGTAGTAGTCGCCGTTTTGGAAATTGACGTCGCGCATGATTGCGTTACGCGCAACCGAAGAGAAGGCGATGTTCTCGGGCGTCAGGCGCGACGAGGCGCAGATGACCAACGCGTTCTTCATCTCCCCCGGATGATCGATCGCCCACTGAAGAATCTGCATTCCACCCAGCGAGCCGCCGATGCCCGCATACAGACGCTCGATCCCGAGATCTTTGAGCAGGCGGCGCTGCACCTCGACCAGGTCGCGGACGCTGAAGTGTGGGAAGCGCAGCCCGTAGGGCGTTCCCGTCTTCGGATCGATCGAGGATGGTCCGGTCGTCCCCGAGCAGCCGCCGAGCAGATTGGAGCAGACGACGAAGTACGTGTTCGTGTCGACCGGCTTGCCGGGCCCGATCATCGAGTCCCACCAGCCGTCGGTCTTGGGTTCGCCATGGTGCCCGGCGGCGTGGGCGTCACCGGTCAGGGCGTGACAGAAGATGATCGCGTTCGAACGCTCGGCGTTGAGCTCGCCGTAGGTCTCGTAGGCGACGTCGACGGGCGCGAGCGTCTCGCCAGACTCCAGCACGAGCGGGTTCTCCTCGTCGAAGAGGCGCACGCTCTGGGTGGCGACGAGACCGGCGCTCGCTCCCGCCTCCGCGTTCGACCCAAGGGTCTCGTGGGTCAACAGAACTCACCTCGAAATGACGACCCGCCGACTGGGTGTGATCGGTGGATGCCAGGCACAGACGCAGCGTCACGTTCGTAGTCGGAGGCTACGGGCGCGACCGAGGACGAAGCATGGCGCCGCCGAGCGCGGCCAAGCGGTGGAGTGCTTCGTTTCGAGGTGAGTTCCTGAAAACTCCTCATTGCCTTAGCTTGTCGTATCGGTAGCTTCCCGAAGTGCCTGATCGAGATCGGCGAGGATGTCGTCGATGTGCTCGATCCCGATCGAGAGGCGCACTGTGTCTCTAGTTACGCCTGCGGCCGCCAGCTCCTCGTCGTTCAGCTGCGCATGCGTGGTCGTCGGAGGATGAATGGCGAGCGACTTGGCGTCACCGATGTTGGCCAGATGGCTGAATAGCTTCAGGCTCTCGATGAACCGCGCGCCGGCCTCACTCCCGCCTTTGATGCCGAAGGTAACGAGGCCTCCATAGCCACCGGCGAGAACTCTGTCAGCAACCGCCTTATAGGGACTCGACTCGAGGCCCGGGTAGCTGACCCAGGCAACGCTCGGGTGTGCTTCGAGGTGCTTGGCGACGGCGAGCGCATTGGCGCAATGGCGCTCGATCCTGAGTGGCAGCGTCTCCAGCCCCTGCAGCAAGAGGAAGGCGTTGAAGGGCGAAAGCGCGGCACCCGTGTTCCTGAGCAGCACCGTTCTCGCCCGGCCCACATAGGCGGCCGAGCCGAGAGCCTCCGTCCAGACGATCCCGTGATAGGAAGGATCGGGCTTGGTCAGACCGGGGAAGCGGTCGGCTTGCTTCGTCCAGTCGAAATTCCCCGAGTCGACCAGAACGCCGCCGATCGAGGTGCCGTGCCCACCAATGTACTTGGTCGCCGAGTGCACGATGACGTCGGCGCCGTGGTCGAACGCGCGGCAGAGGATCGGCGTCGGCACCGTGTTGTCGAGGATCAACGGCAGGCCAAGCTCGTGTGCGGCCTTGGCCCAAGCGTCTAGATCGACGACGTTCAACTTCGGATTGCCAATCGTCTCGGCGAAGACGAGTCGTGTCTTCTCATCCACCAGCGCGGCCAGCTTCTCGGGCTGATCGGGATCGAGCCAGCGCACCTCGATTCCATACTGGGGCAGAGTGTGCGCGAACAGGTTGTAGGTGCCGCCGTAGAGCGTCGAGACCGAGACGAAGTTGTCTCCGGCCCTCGCGATGTTGAGAATGGCATACGTATTCGCCGCTTGGCCCGACGCGGTGGCGAGCGCTGCCACGCCACCTTCTAGCGCGTTCACTCTCTCTTCGAGCACCGCCCAGGTCGGGTTGCCGATGCGGGAGTAGATATTCCCCGGCACCTTGAGCGCGAATAGATCAGCCGCGTGTTGAGTGTCGTCGAAGACGAACGAAGTGGTCTGGTAGATCGGCACCGCGCGGGCGCCTGTGGTCGGATCTGGTTCCTGGCCCGCATGCAGTGCCAGGGTCTCTGGTCTGAACTCGTTCACTACTTCTCCTTCCCTTCCATACCTGGAAATGTCCCGGGAACGAAAAAGGCCTCCTGTCCCGGAGGCCCTTCTTGCTCCCGCCGGTATGGCGGGCGCTCCGCTTCCCCATCTTCCCGCTCCTCGGCCCGGGACGGCCCGTCTTGCGGCTGGAGTTCGCACCTGCCAAGCCGAAGCTCCGGTTGCGGCGGCGTCATCGGGCCAGTTCCCTCGACCGCTCGTGATGGTTGACGGTTCTCGAAGCGTAGCAGCAGGGTTATCCAGGTCAAGACGGCGGCCATCTCGCCCGCATAGCGAGACTTCGAACCCCTCGTCGAACGACAATCCTTCAGCTGGGTGCGATCGGCGGCGGTTAATGGATCGTCTGAAGCATCTTGAACATCGGCAAGTACATGGAGATGACGATTACACCGACCATGCAACCGACGCCGAGTATCATCAAAGGCTCGATGATCGAGGTGAGCGATGCGATGGACGTGTCGACCTCGTCTTCGTAGAAGTCGGCGACTTTCGACAACATCAGCTCCAGCTCTCCGGTCTCTTCGCCGATCTTAACCATCTGACTGATCATGATCGGGAAGATCGGGCTTTCGAGCAGTGGCTGAGCGATCGGGATACCCTCCTGCACCCTGTCCTCGACGTCGAGCAGCGACTTCTCGACGACCGCGTTGCCCGAAGTGTGAGCGGTGATGTCGATCGCTTTGATGATGTCCACGCCCGAGGCGATAAGCGTCGCGAGCGTGCGCGAGACCCGAGCCATAGAAACCTTGAGGACAGTCGCGCCAATCCGCATCGGTATCTTGAGCACCATCGCGTCCCAGAGGGCTCGCCCTTGTTGCGTTTTCTTGAAGCGCGCAAGGCTCCAGATTGCGAGTCCCAAAATAGGAAAGATTACGTACCACCAGCTTTTCAAGATGTTCGAGGCATTCACTATGTATTGCGTCAGAGTTGGAAGCTGGCCACCGTTCTGTTTGATCATGTGCACGAAGATGGGAACGAGGAACATCAGCATTCCGGTCAGAACGAGACTGGCGAAGCAGAAGACGATGATCGGATAAATCATCGCGCTCTTCACCCGTCGCTTGATCTGCTGAGTTTTTTCGATCTGAATCGCTACGCGGTCGAGCACCGTATCGAGAACACCAGCAGCCTCGCCGGCTTCGATCATTGCCACAAAGAGCGTGTCGAAGACCTTCGGATGCGAGCCCACAGCCTCCGAGAGAAGAAGACCGCGCTCGACCTTGGCACGAACGTCGGCGATGACGACCGCAAGGTTGTCGTCTTCTGTCTGCTCCTCGAGGATCACGAGCGCTGCCACGACACTAACGCCCGCGCCGATCAGCGTCGCAAACTGGCGCGCGAACACCTGCAGAGCCTTCGCCGTGACCTTTTTCCCGGGCGATCTCGAGGCTGAACCGCCGGCTTCTGTAACCCGCTCTAGGCGCTCGGCAAGCAAGCCCCTCTGACGAAGTTGCTCGCGCGCCGACTCGAGATCCGTCGCCTGGAGCTCGCCGATACTCGCGATTCCCTGCGCATTGATCGCGCTGTATGCAAAGCCGGCCATCGTTTCGCTCTATCGGCAGTATTCGAAGCTCACTAAAGACTGCTTGTAAGCCGCATCAGCTCGTAGTACCGGTCACGGTACTCGCCGACGTGGTGCTCGTCGTAGCACCGCTCGTCGGTGACGACGTCGTTAGCGCCGTGACGAATTTGATCACGTACCTCGTCGAGTCGGCGGTGTTCTCGAGCGTCACGCGCTTGCCCTTCCCGATCGCCACCTTCGACTGGCCGCTCTGGAACGATCCGCCTGCGACGCTGATCTCGATCTTCTTCGCCGTTACCGAATCGAGAGTAAATACCGGCGAGGCGGACGGAAAAGCCGCTTTCAAAGCAATATCCTCGAGGGTGCCGTTGACCGAGATCCTCGCCGCCACGTACTTGCCCTGCGGGATGGTGATGGTGGTCGATCTCGTCTTACCGTTAGTGGTCGTATTCGACGACGTAGTGGCCGATTCGCTCGAAGGGGTGGTGGCACTGCCGAACGGGTCCTTGGTGTTGAAGAGACTGAACCGGCTCAGCTGTCCAGCGCCGGCCTTGTAGCCGTTCGAGTTGGGAAGCGACCCGGGCGTAGCTGACGCCGAAGTCGGTGTTCCACTCGAGCTAGTTGCCGACGAGGTAGAAGTCGTCAAAGCGACGGAGCTCGTCGCGCTCCCGCTTTTCTTGAGCATTTTCGGTAGTTCGAGAGCTCCTACAACGACCATCACGGCAACGAGCACGAGGAGAATGATCTTCTCCTTTTTTTCCTTCTCCTTCTGCTTGTCTGCGCGCTGTTTCGAAGCCACTAGAACTCGCCCCCCTTACGGCGCGGATGTCGTGGTGCCCTCGCTCGAAGAGGACGTGGTCGTGGTTGAGGTCGTAGACGTGGATGTGGTCGAGGTTGAGGTCGTAGACGTGGATGCGCTTGAAGCGGTCACGACGGGATGACCGAAGACGTAGGCATCGACCTGGAGTGTCGCCGCGATCTGAGGGAAGCCGTCTGCGCCTTCGGCTAAAGAGATGTTGTCGACGGTAAACAGGCGCCCGTTCGCGCTCAACTTGTGGTTCTCGACAAGCACCAGCGATTGCAGACGATAGAGGAAATCGGAAAGATCGTAGAAGCTGCCCTGGAAGATCAGCGTAATCGGTATCACTTGGTAGGTAGTCGCATCGACGACTGTCCCCGGTTGGATCGAGTCAAACCTGATTCCGGTGGCTTTGGCGACGGAGTAGAGCTGCAGCGAGAGATCGTCCACCTCGGGCTGGTTGGGCATCGCCGTCTGGAGCTTGTAGAGGTCGGCGACGTGTATCTTCGACAGTCCGGCTCCCTGTGTGGCCTGCGTGCGCGCATCTTGGATCTGCTGATTGAGTTGCGTGATCTTCTTCGAAAGCGAGTTGACCTGGCTCTTCTTCGGCCCGACAAGAAGGAAGTAGCCGGCGACGGCAAGCACGATCAAGCCGACCAGCACGACAGCGAGCCTGATCGCGACAGGTGTTTTCTTCAATGCGGGTGCCGGGCTCATGAGGTCTCTCCAGGCGCTCGTATCTGGGCCGAGATGGAGAACGTGTAGGTCACAGGGGTCGCCCCGGAGTTGATCGCGCTCGAGATAAGCGTCACGTTGCTCAGAGGCGGAAGGATCTTCAGCCGCGTCATGAGAAGGAACACAGACTCCTGAGAGTAGGTCCAGCCGGTGATACTGAACGTGGGCGTGGACGCAGACCCGCTTGCGATCGCCCCAAACAGCGGGTTCGCCGACACGGGCGTCGTTGCAGTCAACGTCGTCAGCTTGACTCCGGATGGCATAGCAAGAGCTACCTGACCGAGAATGTTGTCCCAGGGAACGCGATAGGAGAGAGCGCTCGCGACCGCGCCTATCCGCTCGCTCTCGAGCGGAGCTACCTTCCGCTGAACGGGAAGCGGCGGGTTTACCCTCGCTATACCGTCGTATTCATACTGCAGATCGCTGCGCTCAGTCTTCTTGTCCTGGACCTTCCCGCTTGCGCTCATATACATGGAGAAGAGCGCCGCCAAGACGATGGCGAGGCCGGCAACTCCTACCAGCAGCGCAGGATCGGGAGTTGTGCGCCTGGCACGTTCCGCATCCTTGGGGAGAAGGTTGACCGCTCGCATAAAGATCCGTCCTCTAGCTCAATCCTCGATTGCCAGACCGATCACGGCCGCGAGTGCACTCTGGCTCTCGTCGATGACAACTCCCTTGCTCGGCGTAATGCGCTCGAACGGATCGCCAACGCGCACGCTCACACCAATGAGGCGCTGCAGCTCGCCGGCCAGGCCCGGCAAGAGCGAGGTTCCGCCTGTGATGACGATATCGCCGATGCCCAACGAATTGGGTTGGTTCTGGTAGTACTGGAGCGACGAGACGAGCTCGCGCGCGAAAGTCTGGAGCTGGCGCCGTACGATGTCGGCCGCCGTGGTGACTTGCTCCTGGGTCACGCCCGGTAGAAGCGGGCGCTCGGAGCCATCAAGCGTGAGCGAATGCTTGATCGGCTCGGCTTCGGAGGGAGCGAGGTTCAGCTGGCGCGCTATGGCGACATCGAGCGTCGAGCCGCCCCACTCGAGCACGCGCGTGAATTCACAGACATGCCCATCAGAGACGGCGAAGGTCGAACGTTCGTGACCGATCGAGACGACGACATGGGCTGCATCCGATCGTTCTCCAGTCGCGTTCGGAATCAGCGCCCGAAGCAATCCGAAGGCTTCGAGATCGATCCCAACCAGACGCACTCCGGCCTCCTTGAACGCCACCACGTAGCGATCGATCAGATCGCGATAGGCGACCACGAGAAGAACGCGACGGACGAGCTCCCCATCAGCGTTGACACTCTCACTGAGCTGTTGATAATCGAGCACCGCATCTTCGAGCGCGATCGGAAGTACTTCCTGAGCCCGGAAGCGAATCGCGTTCTCGAGCTGCTTCGTATCCATCACGCCCGACACCTCGATGATGCGAACACCGATTCGGTTGTTGGAGATGCCGAGCCTGACCGCTTTCTTCGGTAACCGGTGGACTTCGAACATGTGCGCAAGCGCCGCGGCAAGAGCGGGAGCGTCACGAACCTCACCGGCTACCACAACGCCGCGCTGGAGTGGATCGCGCACCAGATCGAGCAACTCGACCTTGTCTCCGTTCCGCACGACGCGCGCAGCGGAGATCGCCGAAGCACCGATCTTGACGCCCACGAGAGCCTTCTGCCGGAGGGCGCTACTTTTCGGCGGATGTCCGGAGGAGGCCTTGCCTCCGAAGGAGATCTCGCGCTTGAAGAAGGGGACTTTCGCCTGTGGCTTCACCGTGGGCGCGGTCAGAGCAGCCGTTTCGGCGGCCTCGGGTAGCGGCGCGTTCTGCTGCTGCTGCTGTTTCTTCTTCTTGCCTCCGAAGGAGATCTCGCGCTTGTAGAAGGGGACTTTCGCCTGTGGCTTCACCGTGGGCGCGGTCAGAGCAGCCGTTTCGGCGGCCTCGGGTAGCGGCGCGTTCTGCTGCTGCTGCTGCTGCTGTTTCTTCTTCTTGCCTCCGAAGGAGATCTCGC
>PMXT01000024.1:14552-14736 GCA_003170995.1 Actinomycetota bacterium
CGCGCTTGAAGAAGGGGACTTTCTTGGCGCTTTCTTCGCCGCTCGCGTCTTCGGCGACCGGAGTACGTAGCGCTTCCAGCGGAGAGGGAGCCGGAGCGACAGGCTGCCCACCGCCGGGCTTACCTGTGCCCGAAACGGATTGCGCCGACGGGGTGGGCAACGGCGGGCGAGGAGGTTGTGCTCC
>PMXT01000048.1 GCA_003170995.1 Actinomycetota bacterium
CAGGCCCATCGGCGGCAGGTTGGTATCGGTCTCGTCGCTGGCGAAGTGCCGCGCAGGGTAGATATAGGCCCGGCGCGTGCTTTCGACCGTGAAGCGCAAGGCATGGCTGATCCGGCCGCGTGCGACCTCGTCGTAGCGGACGAGNNGCGGCATCGGCCGAGGTCCAGCCTGCCGGTCGCAGCTTGTTCGAGCGCAGGTTCCAGATTGCTCCCGAGCCGGCACTCCAGCCGCTTGCGGTCTTGCGCAGCGCATAGAGCTCGTACAGTCGGCAACTGTCGCGATCGACGATCAACGCGTGCCTGTCACTCCCGGCCTCGATCTTCACCTTGACCGGGATCGGGTAGGGACCCTTGTCGCTTTCGCTTGCGTATTCGAAGCGAACGCGGTAGCGCGTCGTCTTCTTGCTCGCGATCGTGTAGGGGATCCCGTTCGGGTGCCCGTTCCAGACGGTGCCGAAGTCGGGATGGAGCCCAGTGTCGAGCCCGATCGAGTTGAGAATCGCCTGCGAGCCCGCCGCTACCGGCAGCTTGTCGATGCGCTTGTTCCAAACGTTGGAAGAAGGGAAGAGCGGGCACTTCGAAGCTCCGGGCAGGCGTGGAGCGGTGGCGGCGCTCGCGCTCGAAACCAGCGCCAACAAGGCGATCAGAACAACTCGCATCCCCTTCATCTTGGAAGAACTCCCTTCTGCATGAAGCATCCCGTCGCCTGGCCGCGCTCGGCGGCNNTAGCATCGCATCCACCGATCACGTCCATCCGACGGGCCATTCACTTGAAGTGAGTTCCTCACCTACTCTTACACGTGGTATCGGGAAAAGGGAGCCCCCAAATGGCGCAGATGACAGTTCACGTTCGTACCGTCCATGACGCCAACTTCTCGGTTGGCTGGGCCGGCAAGCACTCGCTGACGATCGATCGGCCCGAGCACGAGGCGGGCTGCGGCTACGGCTTCTCGGGCGCCGATCTTCTGCTCATGGCGCTCGGTGCCTGCTATGTGAACGACCTCCAGCTAGAGGCCAAAAAACGCGGAATCACGCTTCTCGGCGCTCGCGTTGTCTGTGACTGCGATTGGGGCGGTGAGCCGGTGCATGCCCAGAACGTCAGGCTGAGCGTTCGTATCGAAGCGGAGGCGGACGAAGACGAGATTCTCGAAATGGCCGAGCTCATCGACCGGCAAAGCCGTGTGCACAACACGCTCCGGCTCGGAGTCGAGATTCCAACGGCGGAATGCGAGGTCGTCTCGGTCGAGGTNNCCGCCAGCCGCTCGGCCAGCTCGGCGTCCTCGATCTCGAGCATGTTCTCGGCGTTGCTCTCGCCCGAGCGTGAGAGGTTGAAGCTGCCGAGGAAGACCGCGTCATCGGCCACCACGACCTTGGCGTGCATGTAGTCGTGCACGCTCGTCGCAGTCCAGGGTGTGGACTGCTTGCCGCTGAAGGGCACGCGCTCGATCAGCGAGAGCAGAGCCGCCTCCTTCCAGCCGGTGTGCGGGCTCGCTCGCCACTGCCCAATCACCTCGGCGACCTGCGTGGCGTCGAGCACGCCCGCGACGTCGGGGCAGCCCTGTGTCTGATTGCCGCTCAACTCGGCCAGCGTGCCGAGGATCGGGCCTGAGGTGAGGACTGGCGAAGCGATGCGGATGCGACGCTTGGCCTGACCGAGGCGCCGCGCGATTCGGTGCGCGAGCGCCTCGCCGTGACCGGGCGCGAACCAGGGTCGGACGAGGTGACCGTCGATCTCGATCGGCGCCGAATCGACGCGGCCCGAGCGGGCGACGTCGCGTTCCTCCCACAGCTCGTCGAAGTTCTGTTGGAAACGAGCCGCGAGCTCCTTCGAGGAGCAGGTCGCGATCACGTTCTCCTCGCGTGTCCAGGAATCGTCGGTCCAGTTGGTCGAGCCCGTCAGCACCGCTTCGCCGTCGCGGACGACGTATTTGTGGTGCATCAGATCCGGAACCCCGGGAATCGCCCGTGTCTCGACCGGTAGCGCCTCGACCAGCTCCGGTTTCGTGATCGGGGGCGGCGGGACGGCGATCGCCTTGCCGAAATCGACGTTGTAGACGAGGCGCACGCGGACTTTGCGCGCGAGCACCTCGGCCAGCGCGGCGCGGATCGGTGCCGCGTTCTCGCTTTCCAGGTGCACGTCGTAGAGCGCCAGCTCGAGCGATTGTCTGGCGGCGGAGAGGAAGGTCGCAATCTCGGTCGCCACGCTGGCAGGGTCTTGGCCGCCGTCGCGCAGGAGGGTGACGTCGACCATCAGATCGTGTTAGGGGTGGGCCGGTTGTTCCATACTCGGCGGGCTATCTTCCAGCCGCCGTCACTCCCGTGGCGCAGGATGTGCAGACCCTTGCCGTGCGAGACTCGCAACTCGCCGCCGCTTTTCGGCTCCAGCCGCCAGCTGTAGCTGAAGCGATGGAAGGCCAGATCGGCGCCGACCTCGGTCTCGTTGTGGTGAAAGCCGAGCCACTCGACACGCCACTGTCCGAGGAACTCGCTCAACCAGGCCTGTAGCTCCGCTCCGCCGATCGACGGCAGCCCAGGAGGAAGGAAGAGTGCGTCCTCGGTCAGGAGTGCCAGGTAGCTATCGATGTCGTCGTTCGCGGTCGTCGCCACCTCGGCATCGATAACGCTTTCGACTTGCTTCTTCTTCTGCTGCTCCGCCTCGGTACTTTTGGTCACGTCAGTTCTCCTCTCGTGCCGCCGGCTCCGCTTCTTTTCCCGTAGCGGGGGATTGTACGTTGCCAGCCGCGAGGCGCTATCTCGCCCGGCCGGTCGCGCCGAGCTTCGCTCGAGCGAAGCTCGATTCTCTCGCTCCTCCTTAAGACTGTCGTGAGAGATCGAAATCTCGTTCTATCCGAACGCGAGGCTCACAGTCCACCACGCTGACGCGGTGGGTGCTCTCGCTTGGTTCGGGCGCCGGGCTGTCGCCGCTCTGAGTACTTTCAATCCCGAACCAGTGATATCATAGAGATATCATCAACAGGACTAGCGAAGGCCGGTGAAACCGGCACGAACACGGAGGAGTCACCATGAGCAACGAACGTCAAACCACGGTCTGGTCGGGGTGGTTGGTGTTGCCGATAACCATCGCGCTATACGCCCTCGTTCCGACCTTTTTCGCTCTCTCCGCCACCGAGGCGACGAAGAACGCCGTGGGCGCGTCGCACCCCGTGATGTGGATGATCTGGACCGGGATCGGCTGTCTCGTGCTGGCGAGCCTGCTCGCGCGGGGCTTCTTCACCGTGCAGCCGAACGAGGCGCGCGTGCTGATCATTTTCGGGCGCTACAAGGGGACGACTCGGCAGGTCGGGTTCCGCTGGGGCAACCCTTTCTTCAGCAACGGATCTGCTTCCACGGTCAGGGAACGGCTCGGTCTCAACCGCGGTGATACGGGCGGGACTCAAGCGGCGCGGCGCCTGCCCCGCTACAAGATCTCGCTGCGCGCCCGCACCCTGAACGGCGAGAAGCTGAAGGTGAACGACCGGGCTGGCAATCCGATCGACATCGCCGCGGTGGTGGTCTGGCACGTGCGGGACACGGCGCAGGCGATCTTCGATGTGGACGACTTCGAGGCCTACGTCGGTATGCAGAGCGAGACCGCGCTGCGTCATCTGGCCACCTCTTACGCCTACGACCACGGCGAGGGGGAAGAGACGACGATCACCCTGCGCGGCAACGTCGACGAGGTGTCGGACGCCTTGAAGATCGAACTGGGAGAGCGTTTCACCAAGGCCGGCGTCGCGGTG
>PMXT01000081.1 GCA_003170995.1 Actinomycetota bacterium
CCAGCCGCCGCTGCGCCGGCTCGGTCAGCTCCTCCTTGGGGCGCGAGACGAGCAGGCAGTAGGACTGCTCCGCCCCGCGCCCGACCCGGCCGCGAAGCTGATGGAGCTGCGCCAGCCCGAAGCGATCGGCCTCCTGGACGATCATCACGGTCGCATTGGGGACGTCCACGCCCACCTCGATCACGGTCGTGGCGACGAGCACGTCGAGCTCACGCTCCTTAAAGCGGGCCATGATCTCGCGCCGGGCGGCCGGGCGCAGCCGCCCGTGCATGCAGCCGACCCGAAAACTCGCGAGCTCGCCCGTGCGCAGGCGCTCGGCCTCCTGCTCGGCGGCGCGCGCCTGGCCGGCCGAGTCCTCCACCAGCGGGCAGACGACGTAGGCCTGCCGGCCCGCCTCGAGATGCTTGTGCAGGCGCCGGTAGGCCTCCTCGCTCCGATCTTCCGAGACCCAGCTCGTGATCACGGGCTTGCGCGCGGCCGGCGGCGCGGCGATCTCGCTCAGCTCCAGGTCGCCGTAGAGGGTGAGGGCAAGCGTGCGTGGGATCGGGGTCGCGCTCATGTGCAGGACGTGCGGCGAGCGGCCCTCGGAGAGAGCGGTTCGCTGCTCGACCCCGAAGCGGTGCTGTTCATCCACAACCGCTACCGCCAGCCGCTCGAAGGCGACCTCCTTCTGGATCAGGGCGTGCGTGCCGATTGCGATCTGCGCCTCGCCGCTTGCGATCCGCGCCCGCGCCGACTCGTGCTCCTTCGCCGGCAGAGCGCTCGTCAGGAGCAGGCACTCCACGCCAAGCCCGCGGCAGATCTCCTCGAGGGTGAGGAAGTGCTGCTCGGCAAGGGTCTCGGTGGGTGCCATCAACGCGCCCTGATAGCCGGCCTCGACCGCGCGCAGAAGCGCGTAGAGCGCGACCACGGTCTTGCCCGAGCCGACGTCGCCCTGGAGCAGGCGCTGCATCGGACGGGAGCCGGCAAGGTCGCGGTCGATCTCGGCAATGGCGGAGAGCTGGTGCGGAGTCAGCCGGAATGGAAGCGCCTCCAGGTAGCGCTCGATCAGGGGTCCGGGCGGGCCGAGCGCGGGCGCCTCGGAGGCATCGCGCTCGCGGGCGACCCGGGCGAGCGCCAGCTGGAAGAGCAGCAGCTCGTCGAAGGCGAGGCGCCTCCTTCCCTCCTCCCCCTGGCCCGGGCGCTCGGGCCGGTGCAGAGCGACGACGGCGTCCGGACGCAGCGGCAGCTCGAGCCGAGTGCGCAGCGACGCCGGCAGCGGATCGGGAAGCTCGCGTGCGAGCGGAAGCACGCGTTCGACCAGGCCGCGCAGGCGCTTAAGCGAGACCTCCTCGCTGGCGGGATAGACGGGCGCGTTGTCGGCGGTCGCCCGCGCCTCGCCGAGATCGAAGTCGCGCACCGTGAAGGAGCCGCGCTTGAGTTGGCCGCGGGCGCGCAGTCGTGTGCCCGGCACGAGCTTCTCGGTCAGCCAGAGCTGGTTGAACCAGACGCAGGCCACCTCGCCGCTGGCATCCGAGACGAGCGCCTCGACCAGCGACAGCCGCCGGCGCGGCCGGCGCACGCCGATCTGGCGCACCTCGCCTTCGATCGTCGCCTCCTCTCCGATCAGGAGCTCGGCGATCCTGCGCTCGGGGGCGGCGGGCTCGTAGCGAAAAGGCCTGTACTCGAGCAAGTCGCGCACGCTGCGCAGGCCCATTCGCGCGAGCGATATCTCGAGCGTCGCCCCCACGCCGGGGAGCGTGCGCAGGCTCCGGGCGAGCTTCTCGGGATCGACGAAGAGGCGCGGGCAGGGCCAGTCACCCGGCTGGCCGGACTCGGCGAAGGCGGCCGGTAAAGCACGGTTTTTCGTCTTTCCCGTCAGGTTGGCCCGAGTATAGGACCAACCGGCGGACGAGCGAAGAAGGGCGACAGGGCGACTGGCTCGCGTACGGCACTTCTCTATACGCCCGCCGCCGAGCCACCCGCCCGCGGGGTTTTCCAAAACTACCGTCTCGTCAAGCGAAAAAACACACCAAGAAGTGTCGACTTTGCGCCGGCTTCACAGCACGGCTCTCATCCTTCGTATACCGGCGCGGGGCTGGAATGATCTATCAGCTCAGCTGGTGCGCAGGTGAATTGCGACGTCGAGACCGCCGCCGGGCGCCTCGCGCAGCTCGACCGTGCCCTCGTCGATCTCGACCAGGCGTTTGACGATCGCCAGCCCGAGACCCGAGCCGGTGCCCGACTTACCGGCGCACCAGAAGCGATCGAAAGCCCGCTCCCGCTGCTCGGCGATCATGCTCGGGCCATGGTCGAGCACGTGCAGCTCCCCGCTCGAGCCCGAGATCGTGATAAACAACCCGACCTTGGGTCTTCAAAGAAGGGAGAAAGTCATGTACCGGATCGTGGTCGACCGGCAACTGTGTAGCGGGTTCGGCTCCTGCGTGGACGCCGCTCCCAAGGTCTTCGAGCTCGATCGCTCGGGAGTCGCCTCGCTGCTTATCTCGGAAACCGACACCGCCGACGTGCTCGAAGCGGCCGAATCGTGCCCGATGGGCGCGATCAGCATCTTCGACGCCGACAG
>PMXT01000015.1 GCA_003170995.1 Actinomycetota bacterium
TACTTCGCCGAGGGCACCTGCCGCCCGGGCTTCGACCCCTACTTCTGCATAGTCAACCCGGGGAGCACCCCTGCCGATGTGACCCTGACCTACATGATGGGGAACGGGACCTCCGGCACCGAGGAGGTGACGGTCCCCGCCACATCACGAGCAACGGTGATCCCCAGGGACAAGCTGGGCACGGGCGACACCCCCGCATATGACTTCTCCAGCACGGTGACCTGCACCAACAGCCAGCAGATAATCGTGGAGCGCCCCATGTACTTCAACTTCAACGGCGTCTGGACCGGCGGGTCCGACGTGGTGGGGTTCATGCCGGGGCAGTAGAAAAGAGATCGACGAGAGGATGGAAGGCGCCCAAGGGCAGGGCGCCTTCTATCGTTTGACCCGCTCTTCAGGAGGAGATGAAGCCCGATGCGTAATTCCCGTATTGCCTGCGTTCTCGTTGCAGTCGGTCTGGTCGCCGCCCTCACCGGGTGCGGCGCTCCTTCGACCACCGTCTACTACACCCTTATTAAGGAGCCCCAGGCCGGGTACCAGTTCGCCTACGATTTCATCTCGTCGGCCAAAAAGACGGTCGATATGACCATGTACTCGTTGTCCGACCCCCAGGTCGATGCCGCTCTGATAGCCGATGCCAAGCGTGGGGTGGCGGTGAGGGTCCTGTTCGACTCGGACACTGCGCCGGGGGGCGGCAAACAGATGAACCAGGCGGCATACAACGACCTCAAGGCGAATGGGGTCAACGTAAAATGGGCGTGGTCCGGAGTGCTCTGGCACCAGAAGAGCATCGTCCGGGACGCTCGCGCCGTCGCCGTCATGAGCTGCAACCTCGACGCCGCCTACTACCCCGTGATACGGGGTTGGATCGTCATCACCCACAAGCCCGCCACCGTGGCCGGCGTGGAGGCGACGTTCGGCGCCGACTTCAAGAAGAACCACAAGCCTCCCACCCGCGGCGTAGTGCCCAGAGGGTCGGAGTTGATCTGGTCGCCGGGCGCCCAGCGCGGACTGGTCGACCTCATAGGGTCCGCTCGTTCCGGCACCACTCTCTACGCCGAGGACGAGCAGCTGGACAGCCCGCCCATCGAGCAGGCGCTCGTGGCGGCCGCCAAGAAGGGGGTCACGGTCGATCTGACCATGACCTACTCCTCTTCCTACGTGTCTGCGTTCAACACGCTGAAGGCCGGTGGGGTCCACGTCCGCTTGTACCACGGCAACACCCCACTTTACATTCACGCTAAGGCCATCTCGGTCAACGACGCCGCGGTGTATGTGGGCAGCAGCAACTTCACGACCGCCATGACCAACGACGATCGCAATGCGGGGATCATCACCGGCGACGCCAGCGTCGTCAGCGGCGTCACGTCGACCATGGCCAGCGACTTCGCGGGTGCCGCCCCGTACTGAACGTGCGCCGGGGTGTCGGCTGCGCGTGACCCGCAAGGCGCGGCGGCGATCCGCCTTGGACTAATCGACGTCGGGCAGGTGCTCGGCCTTGCCTTGCTCGGGCGGGGCGCCGACGATCAGCACGACCGTCTCGGCGTCGCTCTCGTTGCGGAGCTGCTGGCCGGTGTCGGTCTCGACGATGGCGACCGAGCCGCAGGGCAGCTCGACCCTTTCGGGCGGGTCGCCGACGAGCAGCGTCGCCGTGCCTTCGAGGACGACGAACATCTCCTCCTGGGCATGTTCGATGTGGCGGCCGCCGCGTACTCCGGGCGGCAGGCGCCAGATGTTGGCGCGCATGTTGCGCAGGGTTTCCGAAAGGGGAGTGATACCGCGGCTTTGGTCGCCGCGCTGGAGCGGGTGGAACTCGAGTTCTTCGTAGCGGAAAACCGTGTGGCCCACGGACCGGAGTCTAGCGCTCCTTTGCACGGGCCTCGTTCGTCCCGTCTCTCCATCGAAGTACGCGCAACCGGGATACAGGCATCGCCGTTTTGGGGTTTTTCTCGAGAAACCTCGCAAGGCCGGCAGCGCTACGCCGATCAACGGAGTATGGATACGGCACCCGAAACGGATTTCCAGCGCGACGAGGATCCTGAGTCGCCCCGCTGGCTCGGCTCAGTGGTACGACGCGGCCTCGAACAACCGCGCGGTTCTGGATGGGACAAGGGTGAAGATGGGGAGGAAGCGCGGCCGAAGTGGCTCGGCTCGGTTGCGCGGCGTGAGGGCTCGCACACCAGCGGCGACGGCTGGGTCGAACCAGATCAGAGTGAGCAGTCGAGGTGGCTGGGCTCGGCTGCTCGACGCGGTGTTTCGCCTCCGTCTCTCGTCCTGGTCGATATGGGGATCGCGCCGACCGAGCAGGCTCGAGAAGAGACTCCGGAAACTCGGCAAGGAGCAGTTGATCTCAGCACGTCCGCCGGTTCCGGCGCCGCGCCCGAGGTAAGCCCCAAGGCGTTCGAGCCGAGCGACGAGCTGGACGATCTCCGGCAAACGCGGGTTGTCGCCGGCGAGATCGGGATGCACCTGCGCGTTGCCTGAGCTGCGTTGTCTGCGCGACAGGCCGGCGGTCTCGTCACGACCTGTTCTTAGGGCTCGAATCAAAAAGAAGAACTGGCCGCGCTCGGCGGCGCGCTGCGCCTACCTCAATCGCGCCCGTAGCCTCGAGCTACGAACACACCCAGTCGACGGGCCTTCATTCCGTTTGGCGCTCATGGGAAAGGGCGAAAGAACGTACTGCCTCAGAACGAGAGGAACGTTCCGATCTGGCTCAATCATCGTTTCCAGACGACCGGCGCCCTTGCGGCTCGGCCTCGCAACTCCGGCCCGTAGTTCCAAGCGCCGCCACTACGGGTAGCTTTCCAGGATGATCCTGGTTGTCGGGGCGATTGGTCAGGAACTCGCGGGCGCGCGTGACCACGCGCGGCTGCTCGTCTGCGGAGTCGGGCCGGTCGAAGCGGCGATCGCCACCGCCAAGGAGATCATCAAAGAGCGGCCGCGAGTGGTGATCAACGTGGGGCTGGCGGGCGCCAGGCGTGGCTCGGGCATCGGTGTGCTTGACGTCGTCGTCGGCACCGAGGCGGTCTACTGCGACCTCTTCCCGCGCTTCTCACCCAACCGGCTCACACCCGACGCGGGCCTGCTCGAGGCCGCGCGCGCGGCGCTTCCCGAGGCGCGCTTCGTACCGGTCGGGACGACCGCCAGCGTCGGCGGCTCGAGCGGAGTCGAGGTCGAGGCGATGGAGGGCTTCTCGGTCATGCGCGCGGCGCAGTTGGCAGCCATTCCGGCACTCGAGCTGCGCGTGATCTCGAACGAGGTCGAGGAGCCGAGCCGCTCCAACTGGCGCGTCGACGACGGCCTGTTCGTGCTCGCGACCGCGACGCGGCGGCTAGTCAAGGCGCTGCTTTAGGAGCTTGGTTTGGAGTAAACCCGTCGCCTGGGAGCGACCGGGTTCGGCTGGGGCAGAATCTTCTGTTTTCCCCCGAGGCCCGGAGTGGGGAGCGCTTGTCGCCGAAGGCCAGGCTCCGTGTGACTTCTCGGGGTTCGGGCGCCTTTACCCACCTCTCCACCCCCCACCCTCCCACGGGGCGTAACACGGTAGCGAGGAAAAACACTCGGGAATGTGCCGGCTTCGTACCAAATCAGAGCCACGCCGCCGAACATGACTAGGCGATAGAGGTGCTTCGTTGTGATTCGAGTCCTGTGTCCGATCGAGATCTCGGGCACGGCGCCCTTGAAGCAAGGCGCTTGTTGACGTCGCGGTGACGGATCGCGGAAGACGCGGCCGTGAGAAAAGTGACGCCGAACAAGCGAATTCGCCGCGGCGTGGCTCGTGGCTTGAACGCGACATGTTGTGCGGTCGATGCGATCGCGTACCGGCCGGCGGTCGTGAAATTGACGATGCTCCTCCCTCGCTTGTGGCGCTGCCAGCTCGAGCGGCTGGGGATGTGGCTCGACGATCGCTGGGCGATCGGCTACTGGGCTGACGACTCCGGCCCAGCAGCCCCGAGCGGGATCTGGGACTGTTGCCGTCGCCGAGCAGCCTGGCTATACGTGGGCGATTATGCGAACGATCCCGAGTTCGAAGACGACCGTCCGCCCGCGGACGATTTCCTGGCGCGGCGCAGGGTCAATCTCTGCGCCTGGTGTCGCCCCGACTTCGCGGACGTGAGCAACGAGAATGAGCTCGAGGAGTGCTTCGCCGCTGCGCGAAGGGCGAGTATCTCCTGGCGCTGGCGAGGGCCTTGACCTGTCGGTCGGAGTGGTGCCGCGTGATCGCTACCGAAGCGTCTTCTCCATACAGATGCTGCGCCGCTGACCGCTGTAGGGCCCGAAGTTGGGAATGAGTGAGAAGCCACCCGTCTCGTAGAGGCGGACGGCCTCCGGCTGCTCGGGTCCGGTCTCGAGACGCAGCGTTCCGTAGCCGAGCTCGCGTGTTTTTTCCTCGAGCGCGCTCATCAGGGTGCGGGCGATGCCGAGCCGGCGCGCCTCGGGGGCGACGTACATGCGCCTCAGCTCGGCCGTCCGCTCGCCCTCGCAGCGGCAGATTCCGGCGCAGCCGACCGGCTTGCCGTCGAGCCGGGCAACGAGGAAGTAGCCGTCGGGATCCTCGAACAGCTCGGACGCCGGCTCGGCTCCGGCACCCTCCCAGCCGCCGTAGCGCTCGCGCAGCTCCTCGGCCTGGGCGTCGGTCAGCGGCCGCGACAGCGGGCTTCCGTAGGGTTCACGGGCGATCTCGATCTCGGTCACGGGATGATTCAAGCAGGAACTCGACTCGGGATGAAGACCGCCGAAGGCGTGTATTCGCCAGGCGAAGATGTTGTCTCGGGCACCTCGCTAATCCACCCT
>PMXT01000129.1 GCA_003170995.1 Actinomycetota bacterium
TAGGCCTGCTTCCAGGCCATCGACCCGGCGATCTTGAACGCCATCTCGGAGGAGTCGACGGTGTGGTAACTGCCATCCACCAGGCGGACTCGAACGCCCTTGACCGGCGCCCCGGCCAGCTCGCCGCGCTGCATCGCCTCCCGGATTCCCTTGTCGACCGCCGGCCGGAAGCTCTGCGGTATGACGCCGCCAACGATCTTGTCGAGGAACTCGTAGTCGGCGTCGGCACCGATCGGCTCGATGACGATGTGGCAGTCACCGAACTGGCCGCGCCCGCCCGTCTGCTTCTTGTAGCGACCGTGCCCGCGAGCCTCCTTGCGAATCGTCTCGAGATAGGGAACGCGCGGCTGGTGCAGCTCGACCTCCACGCCGAAGCGACGCCTGAGCCGCTCGACCGCGACCTCAACGTGCATCTGACTCATACCCGAGAGCAGCTGCTCGCCGGTCTGCTGGTCGCGGCGCAGAAGCAAAGTCGGATCTTCTTCAGCCAAGCGGCGTAGAGCCGCGGCCATCTTCTCCTCGTCACCCTTGGCCTTGGGTGTGATCGCGAAGCTCATCACCGGCTCGGGAAAGCCGATCGTGGGCAGCTCGACATGACGATCGGAATCGAGCAGCGCATCGCCGGTTTGCGTGTCTTTGAGCTTGGCTACCGCCGCGATGTCTCCCTCGCCGATCGACTCTGCGCTGGAGTGTTCTTTGCCCTGCATCAGTAGAAGCTGGCCGAGACGCTCCTTTCCACGCGTACGAGGATTGGTGAGCGTGGAGTCGGACTTGACGGAGCCGCCTATGACGCGGAAAACGTTTATCCGCCCGGCGAAGGGATCGGCGATCGTCTTGAAGATAAAAGCGCCCGAGCCAACTTCGTCAAGACCGGTAGGAGTGCCCTTCTCTAGCGGCGACGGCATGCACTCGGAGGCGAGATCGAGAAGCGCCGTCGAGCCAAGGTTCTTGGTGGCGACCGCGCAGGCGACCGGAAACACCTCGCCGCGCAAGATGGCCTGCTTGAGTGCGCGAGCCAGCTCCTCGCTCTCGATCTCCTCCCCCTCGAGGTAGCGCTCCATCAGCGCCTCGTTGGTCTCGGCGATGGCATCGAGCAGCTTCTCGCGCTGTTCGGCGACGGTGTCCGCGATCTCGGTGGGAATCTCGGAGGCTGCGGCTTCCTTCCCTCCTTCGGAGCTCATATAGGCCTTCATCTGCAAGAGGTCGACGACGCCCTCGAGTTCGTGCTCGGCACCGATCGGAACCTGGACTGCGATGCAGTGGGGCGAGAGTTGAGACTGAAGCTGTGAGAGGACGCGGAAGAAGTCGGCACGCTCGCGGTCGAGCATGCTGACGACGAGGCAGCGCACCAGGCCAAGCTCTTCGGCGCGCTTCCAGATCCGACCGGTTTGCACCTCGATCCCCATTACTCCGCTTACAACCAGCACAACCCCCTCGACGACACGCAGCGCCGCTAACAGATCACCCTGGAAGCCAGCGTCGCCGGGCGTGTCGATCAGGTTGAGCTTGTTCCCGCGCCAAAGCACGTGGCAGACAGAGGCCTGTAGTGATAGCTGGCGCTTGCGCTCTTCTTCGTCCCAGTCCGAGACGGTCGTGCCAGCCTCCACAGTTCCGAGCCGAGTCGTAGCGCCAGACTGGAAGAGGAGCGTTTCGACAAGCGACGTCTTCCCCGTCCCGCGGTGACCTGCGACAGCGAGGTTACGAATCTTGCCGGGCTCGACAACGGGCATGCGCTCTTCCTCCTGTACCGATTGCGCCTGCGATATTAGACGTCCGCCGCGCTCGGCGGAAAACGAACGCATTCAAAGACCTTGAGGAATCGCTCGGCACGAACGAACTTAGGGCCTACGCCGGTAGAGATGTGTGAACGAGGCGGTCAAACCGCGTTGGGCGAGCTAGATCTAGCGGAGTGGGCTCTTAGCCGCGCTCGAGAGCGGCGCGTGTCTGGGCACCGCCGAGGCGCGCCTTCAGCCGCAGAATCGCCTTGGTGTGAAGTTGCGAGACGCGCGACTCGGTGACTCCGAGCACCTCGCCGATCTCGCGTAGCGTCAACTCCTCGTAGTAGTAGAGCGTGACGACGAGCTTCTCTCGCTCGGGCAAGCGCGAGATCGCCTCACCCAGCGCTTCGCGCATCTCGGTCTGTGCGAGCGCCGTCTGCGGCTCCGGGCCCTGCGTGTCTTCGATCGTGTCGATCAGAGCGACCTGGTCGCCTCCGCTCGAGGAGATCGTCCAAAGCTCGTCGAGAGCGGCGATAGAGGAGCGTGAGATCTCGAGAAGATTCTCATCGAGCTCGTCCTGGCTGACGCCGAGCTTGGCGGCGATCTCCTCCTCGGTCGGGACGCGACCGGTTTGCGCCTCGAGCTCACCGATCGCCCGCTCGATATCACGCGCGCGCGCCCGCACCGAGCGCGGGACCCAGTCCATCGCCCGTAGCTCGTCGATGATCGAGCCCTTGATACGAGCGATCGCGTAGGTCTCGAACTTGACATCGCGGTCGGGGTCGTAACGCTCGATCGCCCCGATCAACCCGAGCAGACCGTAAGAGACTAGGTCGCCTTCGTCCACGTGAGCCGGCAGCCCGGAGCCCAGTCGACCCGCAACGAACTTGACCAACGGCGCGTAGGTCAGGATGAGCCGATCGCGTAGCTTCTGGTCTCGGCTGGCGCAGTATTTTCGCCAGAGGGATTTGACGTCCTCGACAGGCACGCTTCAAGAATACGAGGTCCGGGCACCTTTCCCCTACTTAACTGACGAAAGTCGTACGACTTTCGTTGACGTGCACGCCACCTCGTCGCAGCGCCTGCGGCGCTTGTTCCTCGTGTGATCCCAGAAGATCAGCGGGCTCACGCGGTTGCAGACGGGGTTCGTGTCGAGCGGGAACGGCTTATCTGAGCCTCGCCCGCCATGTCAGTCGCGGCGACCTTTCCGCCGTAAATCAGCTCCCTGTCGAGAGCGATTCCCGGCGCGTTTCGTCTCGAGGACGGATATTGCACCGGCGGCACGCGCTCCCGGAACCCCACTTTTCTGCGCTACGCAGGTCATCGGCGTAAGTAGAATCGTCGCGAACCCT
>PMXT01000153.1 GCA_003170995.1 Actinomycetota bacterium
AAGGGCGGCATCTTCTGGGACACCGAGATCTTCATGCTGCCGTTCTTCCTCTACACCAACCCGTCCATCGCTCGGAACCTGATCCGTTACCGCATCAACACGCTGGACGGCGCCCGCCGCAAGGCCGCAGAGTACGGCTTCCGCGGCGCTTACTACGCGTGGGAGAGCCAGGAAACCGGCGACGACGCCTGCACGCATTTCGCCTTCAACGACGTCTTCACCGGCCGGCCGATGCGCACCTACTTCCGCGACAAGCAGGTGCACATCTCGGCCGACGTCGTGTATGCCCTCTGGCAGTACTACCGCCAGACCGGCGACGAGAGCGTGCTCGTAGACGGCGGCGCCGAGGTGATCCTGGAGTGCGCCCGCTTCTTTTTCTCCTACTCCTACTTCAAGAAGGAGAAGAACCGGTACGAGATCCTCGACGTGACCGGTCCGGACGAATACCACGAGCGCATCAACAACAACATCTACACCAGCATGATGGTGAGAAACACGCTCGAAATCGCCCTCGAGACGGTCGATCTACTAGAGGCGAAGTACCCGGATGCTTACGCCGACCTGATCTCGCGGCTGAGCTACGACGACGATCTGAAGAACATTCGCGAGATGAACGAGCTCCTCTACGTACCCGCGCCCGATCCGGCTACCCGGGTCATCGAGCAGTTCGATCGGTACCACACCCTCGAGGACCCGACCGTCGAGGAACTCAAGACCCGCATCATCGACCCCAACGAGTACCTGGGCGGGGGCAACGGCATCGCCAGTAACACGAAGATCATCAAGCAGGCCGACACCGTCCTGATGCTGAACCTCTTCAGGGATCGCTACTCGCCCGAGGTCAAGAAGGCGAACTGGGATTACTACGAGCCGCGCACCGACCATGGCTCGAGCCTCAGCGCATGCGTCTACGCCCTCGTGGCCTGCGACATGGGCGATCCCGAGTGGGGCTACAAGTTCTTCCTGAAGACGGCCACCATCGACCTCACCGGCGAGGCCAAGCAGACCGTCGGCGGCATCTACATCGGCGGCACGCATCCTGCGGCCAATGGCGGAGCCTGGATGGTTGCCGTGCTTGGGTTCGGCGGCGCGTACTACGACGGTGAGGCGATCGCTATCAGACCGCAGCTCCCGGCAAGCTGGGAGGGCCTGGCGTTCACCGTCACCGTCGAGGGGCAGGTCTTCAAGGTCAGCATGGACAGGGCCACGGTCAGCGTGCACGCCAGTGAAGCCAACACCCAGGGCTACGTCTTCAAGATCGCGAGCTTCACCGGTGAATGCAAACCCGGGCAGGACGTGGTAGCGGCTTACGCATAAGAACTCGAATCAAAAAGAAGNNCTACGAACGCGACACTGCGTCCTAGCGTCGCATCCACCGATCACACCCAGTCAGCGGGTCGTCATTCTGATTCGAGTTTTAAGCCCGGATCCAACGGTCAAGCGCCGAGCAGCGCAGTTCGTACAGCCCAGGTCGCCGGCGACCAAGCGCACTCTTCTATTCGGTTTCCGCGATGATCCCGGCATGGAACAGAGAATCAGCCTGATCACGCTTGGAGTGGGAGACGTGGCTCGTTCGCGTGCGTTCTACGAGGCGCTCGGCTGGAAGACCGGTGCCGATACGGGAACGGAGATCGCTTTCTTCCAGGTCGGACAGATGGTCTTCTCGCTCTGGGGCCGCGAGCTCCTGGCCGGGGAGAGCGGAGTGGAAGACTCCGGTGGCTGGGGTGGCGTCACGCTCGCCTACAACGTGCGCTCGCCCGAAGAGGTGGACGCCGTTCTGGCGGATGCCGAAGCCGCCGGAGGAACGATCGCAAAGTCGCCCGAGGAGATGTTTTGGGGCGGTTATGCGGGCGCCTTCCTCGATCCCGACGGCCATCCCTGGCAGGTCGCGCACAACCCGTCCTGGCCACTCGGCGAGGACGGAGCCGTAGCGCTCGTATAGAGCTCGCAAAAAAAGAGCCCGGGCGCCAGCCCGGGCTCTCTAGATACCTATCTCGACGGTCGGCTACAGCCAGCCGATCGCGGCCTTGGCCGTTTCGAACCACTCCTGTGGGACGGTCTTCAGCTCGGCGGTCGCCTCGTGCAGCGAGACGCCGACGATGTCGTCGCCGCGCAGGGCGGCCATCTGGCCGAACGCGCCCTCGTGCACGAGGTCGGCAGCCTTGAGCCCGTAGCGGGTCGCAAGCACGCGATCGCGAGCGGTGGGGGTGCCACCGCGCTGCGTGTGACCGAGCACGACCGAGCGGGTCTCGTAGCCGGCGCGCTTCTCGATCTCCTTTGATAGCGCCGCGCCGACGCCGCCCAACAGCACGTGTCCGAACTGGTCGGTCGCGGGTGCGTCCTTGGCCACCATCTCCGACTCGCCGCTTTGGAAGGTCAGCTCGTAGCCCTCGCTGACGGCGACGATGGCGAACTTCTTGCCCGAGTCCCAGCGCTTCTTCAGGTGCGCACAGACCTCCTCGACGGTGGTCTTCTGCTCGGGGATGAGGATCGCATCGGCGCCGCCGGCAATGCCGGAGTGAACGGTCAGCCAGCCGGCGTGCCGCCCCATGATCTCGACTACGAGCACGCGGTTGTGCGACTCGGCAGTCGTGTGCAGGCGGTCGATTGCCTCGGTGGCGATCGAGACGGCCGTGTCGAAGCCGAAGGTGTAGTCGGTGCCGGAGAGATCGTTGTCGATCGTCTTGGGCACGCCCACGACCGGAAACTGGAACTCGTCGTAGAGCTTGGCGGCCACGCCGAGGGTATCCTCGCCGCCGATCGCCACCAGCGCGTCGAGCCCGGCTGCCGCGAACTTCTCGCGCAGGTTCTCTACGCCGCCCTCGACCTTGTAGGGGTTGGTGCGAGAGGTGCCGATGATCGTGCCGCCGCGGTGCAGGATTCCCGAGACCTCGGCCGGACCGAGCGGCTTGAAGTTACCCTCGATCATGCCGCGCCAGCCCTCGAGCGCTCCCACCAGCTCGTAGTCGCGTGCGAACGATTTCCGCGCCACGGCGCGGATCACCGCATTCAGTCCCGGGCAGTCGCCGCCGCCGGTCAATAAAGCAACTCGCATCGTTCAATCTCCTGATCGTATGTTGCACGGTCGCCTGGACCGGGCTGGGAAGATTTCCCTGAATTGTGCATCCAGAACGGTGAGGCCAGTCCTGACGCCTTAATCATTTTACGCTGTCGCTTTATTGATAAATCGTGACCGCGCTCACGCTTCCCCAAATTAACCCCAAATCGGTTTCCCTTGTAACGATAAGCGCGGAATGCTTCAATAGGGTATGCCCGGAACTGGAGCGCTGTTTCTGCTGGCCTTCGCCAGCCTGGTCGTTGTTATCTTGCTGGTCCTGCTGCAATTGACGCGACTGGGCTACCTGGTGCGCGCCACCATTCCGGACCGCCCGCGGCGACGCATGTTCATCGCCTCGGTCGCCTTCCTGCTCACATTCGTCGGAGTCCGCATCCTCGTCCACCGGATCGTGAATCATGAGGGACACTTCCAGTGGGTGGTGGTGCATGGCCACCACATTCATCACCTGGTCTGGGGGATTCTGAT
>PMXT01000078.1 GCA_003170995.1 Actinomycetota bacterium
GCTGTCTCGTTGCGATCGTCGGCAGACCGGCTTGATAATCGAGCGAGCGGGTAGGGATAGAAGGTGCTCCACAGGGCAGAGAGCGTCGAAAATGGTGATCGAGCTCTATCCCCATTTCTGGGGGCTGATCGACAGCCTTCTCAGAGGTGCGACGTCATGGGCGAAGAAAGACGAGTAACGGGGCCGGTGATTTTCTTGCCGAAAGAAATCGTAAAGACTGAGACGATGAACGAACTTGATTTGCGATCGGCGTATGCCGCGGCCCTGTGGACGTATGTCACCGAAGGGAGCGAGGAAACGCTTGCGTGCGGCTGGGAGCTCGGAAACGCCAGTCTCGAGGGCGGCCTCGACTCGGCGGCCGTTGCTCTGGCGCACTTCGGAGCGCTGCGAGCCGGCGAGTCGCCGAAAGACGTCGCAAGCGAGTACGTAGACGAGCGCTCCCTACGCTTCCTGGCCGAGGCGTTGCGACCCTTCTCGAACGCTCGGCACCGGCTCGAGCAGGTGAGCGAGGAGTTGGCGCAGATGAACGACACGCTGATCGAGCGCACCAGAGAGCTCGAGATCGCCAATGCCGAGCTCGAGACTTTCAGTTACTCGATCTCGCACGACCTCCGCACCTCGCTACAGGCCGTGCTGGGATTCGCGCAAACGCTGGAAATTCGCTACTCGGAAGAAATGAAGCCAGAGGCTAACCGTTGCATCGAGATGATCACCAAGGGCGCGCAAGGGATGAGCGAGCTGGTCAACGATCTGCTCGAGCTGGCTCAGACCAACCGTCTACCGCTCGAGTGTGAGCCGGTCGATCTCGGCTTGCTCGTCCGCGAAGCGATAGGCGAGCTGGAGCCACAGCTCGCCGCCTCCAATGTCGATCTAGTAATCGGCGAGCTCCCGGNNCCCGGTTGTCGATGCCGACCGTGTTCTGCTCAAGCGGGTGTTTGTGAATCTCATCTCCAACGCGACCAAGTTCTCGCGCGGAGCGCAGCCGCGGGCGCGCGTCGAGGTCGGCTCCATCGGGCAGCGCGAGGCACAGGTTTTATTTGTTCGGGACAACGGAGTTGGGTTCGATATGGGCGAGTCGGAAAGAATGTTCCAGGCCTTCGAGCGCCTGCACTGCGGCGGGGAGTACGAGGGAACGGGCGTAGGTCTCGCGCTTGTCGCGCGTATCGTCGATCGGCACGGCGGCCGCATCTGGACCGAGTCGGAGCCCGGTAAGGGCGCCACGTTCTTCTTCACGCTCGCGGGAGAAGGCAGCAGCTCGACTCCGAGCGAGAGCGAGAGCTCGGCGTGTCAGGAGCGGTAGTAAACGATGCTAGGCCGATAGAGCTCGCAGCACCGCCCTGATAACGGCCGGGCGCGGAAGTGCCGGTAGAAAGGCGAGGTAGCACGGGCGCCACTCACTGGGCTCGAAGCGCGCCTCGTAGCGAGCCATCGCGCCGAATCCGTAGTGATGGTCGACTCGGTGTATCGCTAGCGCCAGTATGTGGCCGATCCAGCGTGCGCGCCGGTCGAGCTGTTCGTCGACGCCACGCATGGGGGCCATGGCGAATGCAGCTCCCGCGGCGCCGTCGGCTTGCAGCCGCGCCAGCGCCTCCGAGATCGTCAGCTCGGTCGTCCCGTTGACGGCGTCCGGCGCTCGGAAGGCGTCTTCCAGGTACCAATCGTTGACCGCCGGGAGATAGGCGCAGGCGAGAGCGGCCTCGGCGTTGCCGTCGCGGCGCGCGAGGAAGACACGCTTGAAAGTCGGCTGCTCGAACGGCGCGGAGCGCATGAAGGAGTTCGACTCGGGCCTCTCGAGCGTGGCTCGCCAGCGCGCCAGCACATCCAGCACCTCGTTCTCGATTTTGATGTCCCTCTTCTCTCCCGGCCGGTACTCCTCGATCTCCACTCCCAGGCGCCGGGCGTGATTCGTCGCCCAGCGGTACTTCTTGCCGCGGTTACCACGCGGCGCGCACCAACGAGTGAGGTCGAACCACGGTTCCTCCCCGATCTTCAGCGCGGAGAAGCCGATCTCGAGGGCCGCTTGCGCTGTCTGCTCGGAGACCGCCAGAAGGCAGACCGAACGGCGCTCGGCGCGCATGGCTTGCCCGAAAGCGCCGAGTAGCGCAGACAGATCCGACTTCGCGCAGAGCGGATCGGTCCAGACGACGGCGGCGCGTGGCGACTCGAGGTAGCAGACGACTCCCTTGTCGAGCGAGAAGATTCGCCAAGGCGCTTCGTAGCGCAGAAGGAAGGAAAGCGGCCCGGTGCCGAAGAGGTCGAGCTTCTCGAGAAAGGCCCTGCCGTTCTCAACCGCTGCCGGGGTGGCAACGGCGGAGCCGTCGCGAGACGAGCCCGCTTCCGACGACAAGCGCCTGCCGATACCGGCCGTTCTCGCGTCAGCACGTTCGTTCACGAGCGCTCTCCTCACGCATGCGACTTTCCAGAAGCCGGTGAGAGTCTTTCAGACGAAGATTGCCGAGTCCGCAGTATTTGTCCGTATCCGTCGATCTGCGTGCGGTTCGCGCTTGCACTATCCCTCAAGCAACGAACTCAACCCGAGACCGTGGCTGGCGGGCGCCGTCGGCGGGAAAGCTTAATCGCGCCTCGGAATGAGGCTCAGCTCGGCTTCGCCCGACTCGATCAGGCTGAGGATCGCCTCGGCGACCTTCTCGGGCGGATCGGCGGGCGGGATGCCCGAGGGTGGGCTGGCTATCGAGTGCTCGTCGGCGCCGATGGCGTTTTTCTCCAAGTCGGTGTCTGTGATGTAGGGGTAGATCAGCGAGACGGCGATGCCGTCGGCTGCCAGCTCCGCGCGCGCGACCAGAGAAAGGTGGTTGAGCGCGGCTTTGCTGGAGGAGTAGCCGGCGGAGCCGGTGAGGATCATCTTCGTCGTCCCGGAGCTGACGTTGACGATCGCGCCCGAGCCCTGGCGACGCATGATCGGGATGACCGCTTGCATTGCCTCTAGCGCACCGATCAGATTGAGCTCGAGAATCGACCGGTAGTCGTCGGAGTCGATCGCCTCGACGGGGGCGTTGAGGTCCTGGCCGGCGTTGTTGACCAGGCAATCGACGCGGCCGAAGCGCTCAACTGTGCGCTCGACCAAGTTGCGGATGTCTTTCGCCTTGCGCATGTCGGCTCTGACGGCGAGGGAGTTCGGGATCTCCGTCTCGGCCGCGCGCAGCGCCTCTTCGTTCCGGGCGGCGAGTACGACCTTCGCGCCCCTCGCGCCGAGCAGGCGGGCCGTAGCGAGACCGATTCCGCCGCTGGCGCCGGTGACGATGACTACCTTCCCGTCGATCTGCATCCGTGCGCCTCCCTTTCGGCGGTGTTTCGGCTCGGCGAAACTCTACTGGCGACGCGACTGGTCAGGACGTCGTCGGCCGGTCGGCTCGGGTTCTTCTCGGGACCAGCGCAACTGCCCGTCTCGCTCGCTCGACCAGTAGCCAGGCAAGCGCGGGGGCGACGAGCGGCTCGACGCTGAGCATGTACCGTGCCTCGCCGTGCACGAGCACTACGTGGAAAACGATCCAGAAACCGACTAACAGGGCAGCTAGCCCGGCGCCTGGCAGGCGTCTTCGAGTTGCGAGCATCAGTGCGATCCCACCGAGGATCCAGTACGCGTAGTGCCAGAGCTTGTACAGCCAGAGGTGATGCAGCGAGCCCTTTATCAGCGTCGCCTCGGCGCCCGAGAGATGGCGCCTGTAACGGCCGCGCTGGGGATCGGGGCCGCGCTGCCCGATGAGCTCGTTACTGAACGGTCCGGGCCCCCAAGCCATCAGCTTGCCGAACTTCGCCGGAATCAGGCTCAGCCAGTCGAGTGGATGCTCGGTCACGTACGAGACCGACTCTCGTAACAGCGTGGAGTTCTGGTTCGTCTCGGCGGTGGCGCTAAGGCTGGCCCAGCGCGGGTGGTGCTGGCCGTGAATCCTAAAGCCGCCAGTCGCCTTGGGGTTAGCGCCGATCCAGATCGTGTAGCCGCCGTTGGTGGAAAGCCCGAAGGTGTGCATCACGGCGGCGTTGCGAGCGGCCCAGGGTACGAGCACCAGTACGGAGACGACGGCAAGCAAAACGGCCGATCGCCACGACTCGCGCAGCGGACGGCGCAGGAGTAGCCAGAGAGGCAAGATCAGCGGAAGCAGTGTCGCCGTCGAGCGAACCAGGATGGCCAGCCCGAGCAGCACGCCCGCGAGCGCTGTTCTCGGCAGAGAGGGTGTGGCCCCGTCCATTTTTGCGAGCAGCAAGCAGACGGTTAAGAGCAAGGGAATGAAAAGCGCCTCGGAAGAGGCGCGCATCACATAGGGGGTCATGGTCGGAGCGACAGCGACCAAAACGCCTGACACCAAGCCGACGGCGCGTCCGCCTAACCGTCGCCCGAGCGCATAGGCGAGCCCGGCGCTGAGCGCCCAGAGCACGAGATTCGCGGCCTTGATCGCAGCAAAGGAGGGGCCGACGACCGCGAAAAGGCCGGCGATGAAGGCGGGCCATCCAACCGGGAAGAACGCCGTCGGATGGCCCATGATCGAGTATCCGTGGCCCTCGGAGATCGAGCGGGCGCTGAGGTAGTAGAAGTACGAGTCGCTGGTAGCCCCCCCGTGTACGAGCAGCGCCCACGGCAGCCTGGCGAGCACGGCGAGTAGCGCGACCGCGGCGAAGTCGAGCGCCCAGCCGCGCCGAGTGCGGCGTCTGCTCGCCGGTCGGTTCGCTGCGTGCCGCACATCGACGCCGAGACCCGGTGCGAGAACCTGCTCGGCATCTCTTCCTGTCGTCGAATCCACTCGAACCCTTTCGATGGTTCTTTCCGGGCCGACGCCCTTCGCTCGCTCGGCTCGATTCGGGGCCGGGAATTGATTAAGAGCACGTTTCAAATGAAGCACTCAACCGCCTGGCCGCGCTCGGCGGCGCGCTGCGCCTACCTCGGTCGCGTCCGTAGCCCCGGCTACGAACGCGACACTGCGTCCTAGCATCGCATCCACCGATCACACCCNNGTCGTCAATTGAAACGAGCTCTAAGGGTAGCGAGCAACCGCGAAGGTCGCCCTCGGCCCGCGGTTTGCTAGAGATAACTGCCCTTTGCAATATCTGTAAAATGCAACGATATGGCGTGCCGACACAAAACCACTTTGATCGATCAGCAAGCCGATGAGCTCACTCGCCACTGGCTCGAGCTCGGGCACAGAATCATGAGCCGGAAGCTTTCTTCATCGCTACACCCGGAGCTGGCTGGCAGGCTCTCGGGCGGACAGCTGCACGCTCTGATCCTGCTTTCGGAGTGCGGCGAACCGCGAATCAGCGAGCTCGCTGCCGTGCTCAGCCTCGACGAGAGTACCGTCACACGCCTGGTCGACAAGCTGGAAGCGGTCGGGGCGGCGGAGCGGCGGCGCTCGACCAGCGACCGGCGCTCGACGACCGTTTTGATAACCGAGGCCGGGCGCGAGATCGTTGCGCTTGCGCACGAGCACCAGCGCGCCTTCCTGGCCGAGGTGTTGTCCGCGCTCGATACCACCGAACGAGCCGAGTTCGTACGCCTCACGGCGAAGGCAGCCGAGGCGCTGCGACTGCGCAGCGCGGAGGTCGTGGGCAAGTGAACGAGCAATTCCACTTCACCCACCGTCAGATCCTGATCGTCTACAGCGGCCTGATGTTGGGCATGCTTTTGGCCGCGCTCGACCAGACGGTCGTCTCGGTCGCGATGCCGACGATCGTCGGCAAGCTGCACGGGCTCAACCACTACACGTGGGTGACGATCTCGTACGTCCTGGCGTCCACGATCTCGCTTCCGCTGTGGGGAAAGCTCGGCGACATGTACGGGCGCAAGCAGTTCTTCCAGCTCTCGATCCTGCTCTTCCTGATCGGCTCGGCGCTCTGCGGGCTGTCGCAGACCTACCTCGAGCTGGTGGGCTTCCGTGCCCTGCAGGGGATCGGCTCGGGCGGCCTGATGGTCGGCTCGATGGCGATCATCGGAGACATCGTCCCGCCGCGCGAACGTGGCCGCTACCAGGGCTACATCGGCTCGGTCTTCGCCGTCTCGACCATCGCCGGACCGCTCGTCGGCGGTCTCATCGTCGACAACTTCTCCTGGCGCTGGATCTTCTACGTGAACCTGCCGGTCGGCGTCGTCGCCCTGTTCGTCGTCGGCGCTGTGTTGCATCTGCCCAAGCGCCCCATCTCTCACCAGATCGATTTGCTCGGCTTCTTCCTCCTGGGGCTCGGCGCCAGCGCCTTGACGGTCGCTCTCATGCTCGGCGGAACGAACTATGCCTGGGGGTCGAACATGATCGTCGGGTTGTTCGCGGCCGGAGCGATCCTATGCGGGCTCTTCGTCCTACAGGAACGTCGCGCCCCCGAGCCGATGATTCCGCTCTACCTGTTCCGCAACGGGATCTTCAACGCCTCCAGCGCCGCCGGCTTCATCGTCGGCCTGGCCATGTTCGGCTCGATGATCTACCTGCCCATGTACATGCAGTTCGTGCACGGAGTCGGGGCCGTCAGCTCCGGGCTGCGCCTGTTGCCGTTCATGGTGACGATGCTGACGATGTCGATCTTCTCGGGCCGCACGATCTCCAAGCGAGGTCGCTACAGGGTCTTCCCGATCGTGGGCATGGCCATTACGACGGTCGGCATCTACCTGCTCTCGACGCTCGGCGCCGGCAGCAGTTACGCCAAGTTGGCGCTCTTCATCGCCATCCTGGGCCTGGGCATGGGCATGGTCATGCAGGTGCTGGTGCTCGTCGTTCAGAACGCTGTCGAGTACAAGGACCTGGGCGTGGCGACCTCGTCGTCCACCTTCTTCCGCTCGATGGGGAGCGTTTTAGGGCTGTCCATCTTCGGCGCAATCTTCGCTCACCGCTTCAACTACCTGCTGCCCAGAACTTTGACCAAACCCGAGCTCGCCGACCTTGTCAGTCGCCATCTGAGCGTCCAGCAGCTGACCCCGAAGAAAATGAAGCTTCTGCTCGGGCGCGAGCACCTGATCGAGGTCTTCGCTCACTCGATCCACTCGGTCTTCATCTGGGGTGTGCCGTTCGCCGTCGCGGGCTTCGTGATCACGCTCTTCCTACGCGAGATACCGCTGCGCCAACGCAAACAGCCCACCAAGGCGAGCGCCGCCGAGGATCCGGAGATGACGGTAGAGGCGGGAGAAGTCGAACCGGAGCCGGTGGGTGAGGCGGGCTGAGCCCGCAGCACCGGTTTAGGAGCGGATGTTTTAGCCCCGGTTTAGGAGCGGATGTTTTATGCTGACGCCGTATGACGCGGCGACCTGATATTCAAGGCCTCCGCGCCGTCGCGGTGCTGCTCGTCATCGCCTATCACGCCGGGTTCTCGGTTCCGGGCGGATTCACAGGCGTCGATATCTTCTTCGTCATTTCTGGCTTCGTGATTACGGGGACGCTGCTCGCGGAGCTATCCGCCACGGGTCATATCAGCTTCTCTCGTTTCTACGTTCGTCGAATTAGGCGGTTGCTACCGGCGCTTGCTTTGATGCTTGTCTTCGTCGTCTTGGTTGGAGTGCTGACAGACCCGATCGGAGCGCAACACCAAGCGGCAATGACCGGGGTCTTCGCCTCGTTTTTCAGCGCCAACGGCTACCTCTATCACCTCGGAACCGGCTATTTCGATGTCAGCACGACACTTAACCCGCTACTTCACACCTGGACACTCGCCGTAGAAGAGCAGTTCTACGTTGTCTTCCCAGCCCTACTGGCGCTGGGTTGGTGGCTCGGAAGCAGACGACTTGCGCGGCGCAGGAGCCGGGTCGTTGCCTCGGTAGTCATCGGGCTGGCCTGCGTCTCCTCCTTCGTTCTTTCCTTCGCGCTTTCGAGTGGGTATATAGCGGCGAGCCAAGCGAACGCTAATCGGCTTGCCTTTTACGCGTCACCGACTCGGGCCTGGGAGTTCGGAGTTGGAGCCCTTCTCGTGCTCGCATCACCTTTATTCACACGCCTCCCTACCTGGGGCACTATCCTCGCCGGAACCGGTGGCGCGGTGGCGATTGCCGTCGCGGCTTTCTCCGTTCACGAGGCGGGCTTCCGCGAGACCTCCGCGCTGGTACCGGTCGGTGGCGCCTGTCTGCTTGTAGTCGCCGGGATCGGATCCCAGGTCGGCGTATCTCGCTTGCTCTCTCTAGGGCCGTTGGTCTGGATCGGCGACCTCTCTTACAGCCTCTACCTGTGGCACTGGCCGCTGATCGTGTTTGCCAAGGCGCTGTTACCCGATCGACCTAGGGTGGCCGTGATAGCAGCCGCTCTGTCGCTGCTCCCCGCCTGGCTCTCGTATCGCTACGTCGAGAACCCGATTCGCTACCACGTACGACTGGGCTCACGGTCGCGCGTGGCCGGCCGGACGGCTATTGCGCTCGCCTCGGTTTGCATCCTTCTGCCGATTGGCGCGAATACCGGGTTGCTGAAGGTGCAAGACAGGTTGGGTAAGACTTCGAGCTTGACTGGCTGGCAACGCAGTCAGGCCTCGCATGCCGACGTCACTCGTGGATGCGATAGCCGGACGCCCTTAGGGGAGCGTAGAGACGGCGCATGCACGTGGCCAGTTTCGAGTTCTCGCGGAGAAATCGTGCTGGTGGGAGATTCGTATGCCGGCCAGTTTTCCGAGCCCGTGACGCGTGCGGGTAACCGAGCCGGGTTCGACGTCACAGTAGTCACAGCCTCGAGTTGCCCCTTCGTGAACGTACGAAGGCCGAGTGGTCTCGTTGATTACTCGAGCTGCTTGCGCTTTGGCTCGAGAACACTCAAAGCCCTTGTTAGCCTTCATCCGAGCCTGGTGGTGGTGGCAACCAGCACGGCCCACTATCTCCAGGACTCGGGCATCGCGCTCGGTGCCGCGGGCTCCTCCGCGATTACCTACGACAGCCGCAAGAAAGCGCGCCTATGGAAATCGGCGCTGGAATCGACGCTTCTTCGCCTGAACCGGGCCGGGGCGCCCGTACTGTTGGTTCATCCAATACCGGCGCTTCCGTACGACCCCAACGAGTGCGCGGTCGTACAAGTACTAACGGGTGGGTGCGAAGACAAGATCTCGCAACGTGATGCGAACGCCCGGCTGAGGCTCGCGCTCCGGGTGGAAGACGCGGCGATCGGCGGCGCCTCGTCCACCTGGGGCCTGAACCTGGAAAACGAGATTTGCCGCGGAGGCAGCTGCTCGAGCAAACGCGGCGATACGTTCCAGTATCGAACCGCTGATCATCTCAGCGTCGACGGTGCGCTAATGCTGACCGACTCTTTCTACGAGGAAATCAAGGTCCACGCCATCCAGCGCTCGCACCGCTAGCGGTGCCTGCAGCCAATCCCAGATCACGTAAAGCATCGCCGAAATCAGAAGCAGACCGACGAGCAGGAGGATCAGGTCGCCGGCGACGAGCCTCGCGCTGGTCAGATCCGTCGGCCCCGATACGTGGTCAAGGGAGCGGCTACTACCCAAAGCGACGAGAAAGACCAGCAAAACCACGCCTAATGCGAGCATAGGGGCGTGGCCTTCGATGCGCGCGCGGCGGCTTGCCGACGCGGGTTGATCCGGTATCGATTGCCTCTCAGGCATATCCGAACGCTGCATCTTCGCCTAGGTTTCGGGCGTTCGGACGCCGCTCGCTCGAAAAGAATACTGCAGAAAAGGCCTCGGCGCGGTAATCTTCGAGGCGATCGAAGGACGAGTACCGGGATGCGTTTCCTCGCGTTCCTTGCTTGTTCGCAAAATGGCAAGGAGGTGAGTTAATGGCAACCGGAACCGTCAAGTGGTTCAACAACGACAAGGGATACGGGTTCATCACGCCCGAAGACGGCGGGAAGGACCTGTTCGTCCACCACACAGGCATCGAGGGCGAAGGCTTCAAGAGCCTGCCCGAAGGCGCTCGCGTCGAGTTCGAGGCGGTTGAGGGCGAGAAGGGCCCTCGGGCCACGAGCGTTCGCGTTGTTGGCTGATAAGGCTTGAAGAAACGAGAAGGCGCCGCCGGAGCTGCACCGCGTTAACGCGGCAAGCAAGGCGGCGCCTTCGGTCTTTGCGGACGGGTAGCGGGTCCGTCCGAGAAAAGCGGAGAGTTCTAGTGACAGAGAGGGTGAAGCCGCGCCTACGCGGCGTCTTCCACGAATGGGCGTTCTTCCTGGCGATACCGCTGGGGGTCGCGCTGGTGCTCGTGACCGACACGACTCGTGGCCGCGTTGCCGCCGCCGTGTTCGCGCTAAGTGTTGTGACGATGTTCGGAGCGAGCGCGCTCTACCACCGGCCGGACTGGACACCCAGCCGGCGTGTCTGGTTGCGCCGGCTCGACCACGCCGGGATCTACTGCCTGATCGCGGGCAGCTATACGCCGGTCGGGCTGCTCGCCCTACACGGCTCCTGGAGTGTCGTGGTACTGGCGATCGTCTGGAGCGGATGCGCGGCCGCGATCTTCATCAGGCTCTTCTGGATCAGCGCGCCCAAGTGGCTTTCCGCGGTCGTCGCCATCGCGCTCGGCTGGGTCGGCGTCGTCGCCATGCCCGAGATCTACTTCCATGCAGGCCTCGCTTGCCTGCTCCTGATCCTGGGCGGCGGCATCCTCTACAGCGTGGGCGCCGCGATCTACGCGACCAAGCGGCCGGATCCATTCCCGGCCGTGTTCGGCTACCACGAGATCTTCCATGCGCTGATCGTGATCGCGGTAGCGCTCCAGTACAGTGCGATCGCCTTCTACGTCGTACCGACGTAGTGGGTCCGCGCGATCGGAGCAAGCCGAACGTGAGGTTGGGGCGGACGTTCTCAACTGCTCACGGCCGCGAGCTGCTCGACCAGGCGGGCGAAGCGGTCCGTGTCCTGGAACATCATCATGTGCGCCGCGCCGGCGAAGATCTCGAGTCGGGCATGGGGGATGCGAGCGGCGATCAACCGGGCGTTCGCGGGCGGTACGAGTTGATCGAGAGCGCCGTTGGTGACGAGCACCGGGACTCTGATCCGCGGTAGCGCGTTGTAGGTGGCGTTCGCCCGGGCAAAGCGGATCTCGGCCTCTTCCTGTCTTCTCGAGATCTGGCGGCTCACCCTCTCGGGCGGGATGGCCAGCAGGCCGGCGAGATAGGCAAATGCGGCGGGGCGCGCCGAAGCCGGGAAGAGCGATTCGAGTAGACCTGCCAGCCCGGAAGAATCGCGCGAGCGGAACGCGGCCTCGGTACGCGCCGAGGGCTGAACTGTGGTCGGGCCGCCGGCCGTGGCGCCCGAGACAACCAGAGCGCTCACCTTGCCGGGGTGGCGTGCGGTCATCGCTAGGCCGATCTCGCCACCGGTTGACCAGCCGACGACTATCGCCTTGCGGATGTCGAGCGCATCGAGCAATCGTGCGCTGTCGTCGGCCATCAGTTCGATCGTGAGCGGGCGTGCGGGCTGGTCGCTCGAGTAACCGATGCCGCGGTTGTCGAACATCGTCACGCGGAAGTGCTCGCCCAGGCGTCTCCGTAGGAACGGGCCCCACTCGACCATCGACGAGCTCTGACCAACGATCAGGAGTAGCGGCGGGCCGCTTCCGAACTGGCGATAGCCGATCGTGATCCCGCCGGCTCGTACCCGGCGCACGGGCCCCAGGAAGGCCGCCATCCCGACTGGGCGTGTGCCCGGCACGAGCGTTCCGGTCGTGGCCGTCGGTGTTGCTCTTGCGTTCTGCTGCCGGGCGCCGCCGCATCCCGTAAGCAGGCTCAGGGCTATGAGCACGAGCGCGGCTTGGCACAGGCCCCGTCCGCCCCACGGAGGTCTCGTCGTCATGACCCTGTGACGATACGCCTCGTCGCTGGATCCGACTCCGCAGAATCTCTCGGCTTCGCCGCTATCTGAAGCGGAAGACGATCCGCCCGCGGGTCAGATCGTAGGCGGACAGCTCGACCTTCACACGATCGCCCGGGAGCACGCGAATCCGGTAGCGCCGCATCTTGCCGGCGGTGTAGGCCTGAGTCTCGTGCCCGTTGTCGAGCTCGATTCGGTACTTCCCGTTGCTCAGCGCCTCGGCGACCACGCCCTCGAACTCGATCTTCTCTTCCTTCGCCATTGGACTAGACGGCGCCGATGAAATCGAAGATTGTCAAGGCTTCTTCAATGTGGCCTGCGGCGATATCGCCGAGCGCTCGATATATATCTGGGGATTTCGCAGTATCGCGTTCCATCCAGAATGCACCTTCTTTCCTGTGCGGAGTGGGGAGAAGGCGCCTGCGCGCGGACCGCACTCACAAATAGCCTCATTTACCGTAGCAGCTCTCGGGACTGCGGCTGCTTCTGCTACCGTCTCGGGACTAACGGTGATTTGCCGTTTCGTGGGATTAAACTTCTCGTTCCTCCTTTGTGCGGTTTCGAGTCGATGATCTCGAACCAGTAATCAAGGAGTTGAACAATTTGCAGGAACAGTCTTTTCACACGCTGGGCGTCAGCGTGCAGATCGAACGGGTGCTCGCCGAGCGCGGCATCGTAAAACCCTTCCCGATCCAGGAGCTCGTGCTCCCGGACGCTCTCGCGGGCCACGACGTGCTCGCCAAGTCACCTACGGGCTCGGGTAAGACGCTTGCCTTCGCCATACCGATCGTCACGCGAGTCGGCCGCGACCGGTCTCAGCCCGCAGCGCTAGTGCTCGTGCCGACGCGTGAGCTCGCTGGCCAAGTGAGCGACGAGATCAGGCCGCTCGCCCAGGTGAACGGCCTGCGGGTTGCCGCGGTCTTCGGCGGAGCGCCGATACGCGAACAGGCCAAGAAGGCGCGCAATGCGCAGATCCTGGTCGCCACGCCCGGCCGCTTACAGGATCTGGTCGAAAGAAAGCTTGTCTCGTTGGCGCAGGTCGGCCTGCTCGTGCTCGACGAGGCCGATCGTATGCTCGACATGGGCTTCAAGCCACAGGTCGAGCGGCTGTTCAGGTCGCTTCCACGCGAGCGCCAGACAATGCTCTTCTCTGCGACTCTCGACGGCGAGGTCGGGCAGCTCGCGCACTCGTACACGCGTGATCCGTCTCGCTTCGAGACGGCGCCGCTTACCGATCACGAAAAGGGCAAGATCGAGCACCGTTTCGTCTCGGTCACAGCCGCTGGCAAGGTCGAGAAGCTCGTCGAGGAACTCTCGGGAGAGCGTGGGCTGGCGCTCGTGTTCGTTCGCACCAAGCGCGGAGCCGACCGATTGGCACTCAAGCTCGCGCGGCGCGATGTGAACGCTCTGGCCCTACACGGAGACATGCCCCAGAACGCCCGTCAGCGCACGCTTCGGCGCTTCCGCGACGGTGAGGTTGGCACGCTCGTAGCGACGGATGTCGCCGCCAGAGGGCTCGATCTCGAGGCGATCACACACGTGATCAACTTCGATC
The DNA here is from genome assembly GCA_003170995.1 of Actinomycetota bacterium. Taxonomy (GTDB): domain Bacteria; phylum Actinomycetota; class Thermoleophilia; order Gaiellales; family Gaiellaceae; genus Fen-549. Next base: position 13,286 of record PMXT01000078.1, read on the forward strand.
CGCCCGAGGAAGACAAGGACTATGTGCACCGGGTTGGACGCACCGGCCGCGCCGGCAAGAGCGGAAACGGCATCACCTTCGTTCTCCCCGAGCAGCAAGCCGACGTCAGTCGCCTCGCGGCACGGCTCGGCCATCGCGAGCAGTTCGAGCGCGAGGGTATGCGAGTTGCGGCGCCGCGCCGCGTCTACACGAGTCGCCGTGGTCGCGGCTCGCGCTGGTAGGCGATGATGACGTCGCTCATAAACGTGCGCTCGCAGCCCGAGACGGGATCGCTCCGAAAATGGAGCGGTAAAACCTCTCTCGGCGCGCTAGGGTTCAAATCAATCAGGACGAGTACCGGATTGCGCTGCCAGCGCTCCTTGCTTGTTCGTGACACAGCAAGGAGGTGAGTTTTATGGCAACCGGAACCGTTAAGTGGTTCAACAATGACAAGGGCTACGGCTTCATCACGCCCGAGGACGGCGGCAAGGATCTGTTCGTCCACCACAATGGCATCGCCGGCGAGGGCTTCAAGAGCCTTCCCGAAGGGGCGAAGGTCGAGTTCGAGTCGAGTGAGGGTCAAAAAGGCCCGCAGGCGACAAACGTTCGCGTCATCGGCTAATCGAGATTCAAGCTGAGACTAGAGAGGCGCCGGCTTGCCGGCGCCTCTCGCGTTCCTAGAGCATTAGGACGGGAAGATAAAACGAGCGAATGGTTGGCCGCGGTCCGCCGGGAGCCCTTCCCAAGCGAGAGCTCATGCTTGGCGGACCGGTCGGAGTCTCGTTCCACGTCTATCCTTGTCTGGCCGCCCCCATCGACTAGCGGCCCAGGTCACAGCCCTTTCAAGGCTGCAGCGCGGGTTCGAATCCCGCTGGGGGCAATCGTCGTAAGAAACACAACGTTGTTGCTGCTCAGGAGCATCTTTCGATGTCCGGTCGCTTGACGAGCCGATAACTCTTATTCAAACCCCTATCTGCCTCAGGCCCGCCTGAGTTGCTGCTTAGCGGCAGGCGGGGCAGAGGCCGGTCAGCTCGATCGTGTGGCCCGTGGTCACGAAATCGTGCCGCGCCGAAACCCGGCTCAGCCAGTCGTCGAGCCCGCACTCGCGGATTTCGACCACGCGATGGCAGCTAGAACAGACGAGGTGATGGTGGTGCGCATCGCCGCAGAGTCGGTAGCACAGCTCTCCGTCGTGATGTGAGAGCGCATCGATGACGCCCTGCTCGCTTAGGAGAGACAGCGTGCGGTAGACGGTGGCGAGGCCAATCGCCGAGCCCTCCCGCTCGCGCAGGCGACGCCATAACGTCTGCGCCGTCGCATCGTCCGGCTCCCGCGCCAGCTCGCCGAGTATCTCGAGCCTCTGTCGCGTCGCCCGAACGCCTCCCTGCGTCAGCAACTCGACGAGCTCCGGCTCTCCAATTTGCGCAGCCTCTTGCATGGAAGTAGGATAGCTGACGTGAGACTGAGAATCGTTCTCATAGGTCTTCTGCTCCTACTTGTGACGCTCATCGTCGCCGGCCTCGTGCTCATGGCACACGCTCCGTCTTCGAGCACGAAGCTGAGAGTGGTCGCTGCCGAGAACTTCTACGGCGATATCGTCAGGCAGATCGGCGGCTCGCATGTCGCCGTCACCTCCATCCTCTCCAACCCGAATGCCGACCCGCACCTGTTCGAGCCGGGAACCCAAAACGGCCTAGCGGTCTCCACCGCCGCACTCGTAATCCAGAACGGACTTGGCTACGACGCTTTCATGCAGAGGCTCGAGAGCGCTGCGCCGAGTAGTCACAGAGTCGTGGTCACGATCGCCGATACGCTCGGCTTTCACGGCGCCGAGACGAATCCCCACATCTGGTACGACGTGCCGAAGCTGCCGCTGATCGCCGGGTCGATCGCTTCGGGCCTGGAGCGAGCCGATCCGTCGCACCGCGCCGTTTACGACTCCGGGCTGCACCGGTTCCTGGCGAGCCTCGCCCCGCTCCAGCGCGAGGTCGCCGCCATCCGCGCCTCCTTCTCCGGCCAGCCGGTCGCCTATACGGAGCCGGTCCCCGGTTACTTGATCGAGGCTGCTGGGTTGCGAAACCTCGCGCCTTCCTCCTTCACCCGCGCGATCGAGTCGGGCAACAGCCCCACTCCCCAGGATTACGCCACCATGATCCGGCTCGTCACAGAGCGCCGAGTTAGGGTGCTCCTCTACAACACCCAGGCGGTCTCTCCGGTCACCTCCCAGATCCGCTCAGCCTCGCAGCGCGCCGGCATCCCCGTGCTCGGCGTGACGGAGACTCTGCCGCCCGGATCGACGTTCCAGGCATGGCTGCTCGCCGAGACGCGAGCACTGCACAGAGCGCTCGCGCGATGAGCTACGTCGTCTCGGTCAGGGAGCTCGGGCTTCGCTTCGGCGAGCGCAGGCTCTGGGACGACCTCTCTTTCGAGCTGGCCACAGGCGAGCTGCTCGCCGTTCTCGGCCCTAACGGAACTGGGAAGAGCTCGCTGCTCAGGATCCTGCTCGGGCTGATCGAACCGAGCGCCGGCAGCGTGGAGGTCTTGGGACGATCACCACGGCAGAGCCGCGCTCGAATCGGCTACGTCCCTCAGCAGCGCATCTTCGACCGTGACCTTGCGCTGCGCGCCCGCGATCTCGTGCGGCTCGGCCTCGACGGCCACCGCTGGGGCGTAAGCGTGCTCACGCGCGACAAGTGGGAGCAAATCGAGCGCGCGCTCACCGAGGTGGGAGCCGCCGAGTATGCGGATGCGCCGGTCGGCCGCCTCTCGGGCGGCGAGCAGCAGCGCCTGAGGGTCGCCCAGGCTCTTGTTGCCGAGCCGGCTCTCTTGCTAGCCGACGAGCCGCTGCTCTCGCTCGACCTCTCCTACCAAAGGATCATCATCGGACTCCTCGACGAGCGCCGGCGACGCTTCGGCACGCCGATCGTGTTCGTGACCCACGACATCAACCCGATCCTGCCGATGGTCGACCGGGTGCTCTATCTCGCTCCGGGACGCTGGGCGATCGGAGCTCCCGACGACGTCCTGACCTCCGAGACGCTTTCGTCTCTGTACGAGACCGAGGTCGACGTGCTGCGCGTTCGCGGGCGAATCGTCGTCGTCGGCACGCCGGACGACCAGGACGTTCATCACTCGCACGAGCACGGACACGTGCACGCCTGATGTTCAGCCAGCTACTCGCCCAGCACTTCGTACACACCGCGCTGCTCGCGGGAGCAGTCGTCGCCGTCGTCTCCGGCGCTATCGGCGTCTTCGTCGTCACGCGGGGAGCGAGCTTCGCCGTTCATGCGATCTCGGAGCTCGGCTTCACGGGCGCAGCCGGGGCGCTAGTCATTGGAGTCGACCCGGTGCTCGGAATGATGGGCGGCTCGATCGTCGTGGGTTTTGTGCTCGGCCTGCTTTCGCTGCGTGGCCGGGAACGCGATAGCGCGATTGGAGCGGTGCTGGCCTTTGGGCTGGGAGTGGGCGTCCTCTTCCTCTCCCTCTACCAGGGCTACGCGACCGAGGCGACCAACTTGCTCTTCGGCAGCATCGTCGGTGTCAGCGACAGCCAGCTCCGCAATCTCGGCATCGTCGCTCTGATCGTGATGGTCGTAATCGCGCTCGCCTACCGGCCGCTCGTCTTCTCGAGCGTCGATCCCGAGGGTGCCGAGGCTCGGGGCGTGCCGCTCCGCGCGCTCTCTGTTCTGACCTTCCTGCTACTAGCGCTGGCGACCGCCGAGGCGATCCAGGTCGTCGGCGTCCTCCTCGTCCTCACCCTCGTGATCACGCCCGCCGCCGCCGCTCAGCGACTCACCAGCCGGCCCGAGGCCGCGCTACTACTCAGCATCGGCATAGCGCTCGTCTCGACCGAGGGCGGGATCCTGCTCTCGCTCGAGAAGCCGTGGCCGACCAGCTTCTTCATCAGCGCGATCTCCTTCGCGGTCTACCTGGTTGCGCGGATCGTCGATGTCGCGCGTCCGAGGAGCACCCGGATGTCCGCTCCACAGACGGCGTGAGTCAGGCGAGCTACCACGCGCGGCGTTGCCAAAATTGGCATCGCCAGTGTAGACTAGAAACGGTTATTTCCAGCTACTTTGACTCGCGCGAGTCCCTCTCAGGTGTCTCGCCGAGACTTCGCACCTCGGGAGAAGGGTTGGAAAGCTGTCTCATGAGGTGCATACCGTTGTATTTTGCACTACGGTTTACCCTGCATATCGATGGTTTTTGCGTGATCGTTCGCTCGACACGCCTCACCCGACGCTGTCCGGCATTCATCGGCGACGCACTCGGGATGATCGTCGATCTCGACGAAAGCTGAACTCGTCGCCCTACCGAGGCCGTAAACCACGGCGCACGCCGTCGACCTTAGAGTAAGGTACGGCCCGTTCATAAACGGCTGACGGGATCTTCAAAGATCCCGTCAGCTCTTTCTCATTCTTCCCGCTACTAGTTGTTACTTAGCTAGTCGCTCCTATGGCGTTGCGTACCTGACTTCCTATCGTTCCCGGGCCCGTTCGCAACGCGCGGTACGCGCTTCCCGCCAAAGTCGGTGAGAGATATCGTTCCGCGATACCGTTTGTGACGCCGAACTTACCTTGGAAAGCACCGACTGGTTGAAAATATACTCCTTCGATATTCACAGTATTATCGAAGCGAATGTCACCCTCTGTACCGAAATAGATGACGTTGTCACCTTCCTCGGTTAGAGGCGCTCCGCCGAAGAGCACATCGACCTTCGTCGCCTCTTGCTCAGGAGTTATGCTAGCTGACTTCGCACTGTCGTCTTCGCGAATCATCGCGGCCTCGGTCGTCACGCCGCCGATTTCTATGACGACCACTTTCGATCCCGGCGTTACATTGCCCTTTAGAACTTTCGATACCGCGAGTATCACCTTCGTGTAAGTCACTCCGTTGGAATCGAAATACGATACGTCACTCGCTGTGCCTTGGACAATAAGATGAGCGGCCTTCGCGAGCTGAGGAATGCCCGTATACACAACGTCGAAGTCAGGGCTCATTACGACGGATTTGTGTGACAAGGTTTGGCTCGCCGCCGCACCACCGCTACTTGCTGCTCGTGATTCTTGACCGCCGCCTGGCGCTCCTACGGCCAGGTAACCGATTAACGCGACCGATACACTCGTGATAACGGCTACGGTAGCTACAATCGTTTTCTTCATGACTGTCTATCCTTATCCGTTCGGGTAGAGATGATTGATCCCGTTTGCATCATCTTTTTGCGCGTTGTTCACGGTGCGGCCGGAGCCTAACTGACACATCACCGAGCCCGGCTTACTGTTGTTTTCGCCTAATCCCATCACGTGGCCCATCTCATGTGCGACCGAGCCCTCTCTGTTGTACGTACTGAGGCTCTCGAACACCGGAGTGTTAAGTCGGATCCGTCCGTGATGCCAGTTCGAGCTATACTGATCTACTAGCGCACCGCCGGAAGTCCATTGATCGGTCTCAGCAATAATCCCAGAGCCACTACCGAAGTAGTTTGCTGCGTGAATAAACATCACGCTTGCAGACTGAGAGGTCGTTTTTAGGAAAGATACTGGCGTAGTGACTCCTATACGCGTTCCTGTGTTGTTCCAATCGGTTACGGCATTAGGAATGGCGCTGGTGTACCCTTGCGCCCCCTCGAATACGTAGTAATACCGATCAGCGACACCCCAACTACCTACTCCGCCGTTTAGCACGTGATCGTTAAACGTCACGTAGGCTCCTGCGGCTGACGGTAGATAGAGCACGCACGTTATCGCCAGTAGCAGAGCCAAATAGACGTTTTTTTTCACTGTAACGCAGCTCCTTTCGTAAGGCAGCGAGTAACAGATCGACAATCGGACGTACAGGTCTACTCG
>PMXT01000149.1:0-3953 GCA_003170995.1 Actinomycetota bacterium
AGCTCGCGGTCGGTGTGCTCGAGCCCGACCTCGTCGACCTCCAACAGCTCCAGCGCTTCGTTCGCGATCGCCGTGGTGACAACTCCCTGATGGCGCACCTCGGCTACATCGCGAACGCGCCGCAGGATGCGATTGGCGATACGCGGCGTACCGCGCGAGCGGGTGGCGATCTCTCTCGACGCCTCGGGCTCGATCTCGACGCCGAGAATACGAGCCGAGCGGCGCACGATCGTGGCCAGGTCGTCGGCATCGTAGTAGTCGAGCCGGAAGGTCATGCCGAAACGATCGCGTAGGGGCGTCGTTAATAGACCGGTGCGCGTGGTCGCGCCGACGAGAGTGAAGTGCGGCAGATCAAGCGTCAGCGTGCGAGCCGCCGGGCCCTGCCCAACGACGATGTCGAGCCGGAAGTCTTCGAGCGCCGGGTAGAGGATCTCTTCGACCGCGTGGTTGAGACGGTGGATCTCGTCGATAAAGAGGACGTCACGCGTCTCCAAGCTGGTGAGGATCGCCGCCATGTCGCCCTTGCGCTCCAGTGCCGGCCCGGCAATACAGCGGATGCCGGTTTCGAGCTCGGCGCGCACGATGAAGGCAAGCGAGGTCTTGCCCAGCCCCGGCGGGCCGACGAGGAGAACATGGTCAAGCGCCTCCTCCCTCCCCCGCGCCGCCTGCAAGGCGATGTCGAGCGGCTCCTTGATCCGCTCCTGGCCGACAAACTCGCCCAGGTTGCGCGGACGCAGCGAGCGCTCGATGTCGTCGTCTTCGGGCTTGATCGTGGGTGTTAGGAAGGTTTCACTCATCTCATACCGCTAAACCGCTTTCAGCGCCCGGCGCACGCGCTCCTCGGGCGGCAGCTCGGGATCGATCTGGGCGAGCGCCTGCTCGGCCTCGACCAACGAATAGCCAAGCTCCACCAGTGCCTCGCGCGCGATCAGGTGCGCAGCGACGCCGTCTTTCTCCCCGACAGAAACGTACTCGCTTCCGGCCAGCTTCTCTTTCAACTCCAGTACCACTCGCTGCGCCGTCTTCTTGCCGATTCCCGGAATGGCCTGGAAGCGGGCGGTGTCCTCGCGAGCAATCGCACGCTTGAGCTCGGCCGGCGCCGAGCCCGACACGATCGCCAGCGCCACCTTGGGCCCGATCCCCGAGACCGAGAGGAGCTGGATGAAGAGCTCGCGCTCCTCGGCGTCGGAAAAGCCATACAGCGAGAGCGCATCCTCGCGCACGTGCAGGTAGGTCTCGACCGTCATCTCGGCGCCGTCGGCTTTGGCCACTGCGCGCGGAGTTGCGTGCACGAGGTAGCCGACTCCATTCACATCCAGTAACAACCCGTCCGCCGTGCGCCCCACGGGCTTTCCGCGCAACCGCGCGATCATCCCGCCAGCCTCTCTCCTGCCAACCTCTCGAGTGGCGGCGACAACGCATGGCAGATTGCCACCGCGAGCGCATCGGCGGCATGATCGGGAGTCGGGATCTCCTCCAGGTGCAGGATCGCCTTCACCATCCGCTGTATCTGAGCCTTGTCGGCGCGCCCGTTACCGCAGGTCGCTTGCTTGACCCGCGCCGGCGCGTACTCGAAGCACTCAATGTCGGCCAGTGCGGCGGCGACGAGCACCGCGCCGCGCGCCTGCCCGACAGAGAGCGCGATGCGGGCGTCTGCGCCGACGTATGACTCTTCGAGCGCAACGGCATCGGGCTGCTCGCGAACGATCAACTCGCTCACTCCTTCAAAGAGAGTTCGCAGGCGAATTTCCAGCCGTGTACCGGGCGACGTTCGCCACCAGCCGTGGCCGAGAGCCTGAAGGCGGTTTCCGTTTCCTTGGACGATGCCGTACCCGCATGCGGCCGTACCGGGATCGATGCCGAGAACCTTCACGTCGAGACTGTAGGCCGATCGTCGGACGTCGGTTCCGCCGCGCCTCGAGAAAAAACGAGGGCGGACCCGACACCCCCCAGCGTCATGGCCCGCCCGTACCCGCAAGCGCTGCACGTACCGTAGTACAAGTCGGAGGTCCACGCACGTTTCGTCTTTTCCGCAGGAGAAGCAGGCGCCGGAAACCACCGCCGTCAGTTGTTCCATACTGTCGCGCCGCTCGCGAGACAGATTCGCTCGATTGCTCTGGCGTCGCAGCGTGGCGCCCGGCGAGTCGCGTCCTAGGAGGCTACGACCTCGAGGATCGCGTCGGGGATGTCGAAGTTGCCGAAAACCTCTTGTACGTCGTCGAGATCCTCGAGCGCTTCGATCAGCTTGACCACCGAGCGCGCGGCGGATTCCTCTGTCAGCTCAACGGTCGTCTTGGGCAGCATCGTCAGCTCGGCCGATTCGATCGCAAAGCCCGCGTCCTCGATCGCCTGGCGCACTTCGCGTAGCACCTCGGGCGCACTCGTGACCTCGAAGCTGGAGCCGTCGCCCGAGATGTCGTCCGCCCCGCCGTCGGCGGCCGCCAGCATCAGAGCGTCCTCGTCCACTCCGTCGGTCGCCACTAGCACGACCCCGCGTCGCTCGAACATCCAGGCCACCGAGCCGTCGGTGCCGAGATTGCCGCTGTGCCGCGAAAAAGTGTGACGAACCTCGGAAGCGGTGCGGTTGCGGTTGTCGGTCAGCGTCTCGGCGATGATCGCCACGCCACCCGGCCCGTATCCCTCGTAGATGACCGTCTCGAAGGCCTGCCCACCCGCGCCTTCGCCCGCGCCTTTGGCTACCGCGCGCTCGATGTTGTCCTTCGGCATCGAGTAAGAGCGCGCCTTCTCGATCGCGTTCTGAAGCGCAAGGTTGTTGTCGGCGTCTCCACCGCCTTCCCTGGCCGCGACCATGATCGCGCGAGAGAGCTTGGAGAAGAGCTTGCCGCGTTTGAGGTCGGCGGCGCCTTTCTTGTGCTTGATCGACGACCACTTGCTATGTCCGGACACTCACTGCCTCCCGTACGACCTTGCAGAAGAGCTCGTGGACGCGCGTGTCGTCGGTGAGCTCGGGGTGGAACGCTGCAACAAGGATACGGCCTTCGCGCACCAGCACGGGCCGACCGTCGTGCCTGGCGAGAATCTCAACTCCCGGGCCCACGCTCTCGATCCAGGGCGCGCGGATGAAGACGGCGCGCAGCGGCCTGCTACCTGCCGCCAACTCGAGGTCGGTCTCGAAGCTATGCACCTGGCGTCCGTAGGCGTTGCGACGGACGACGATATCGATCAGGCCGAGCTGCGGCTGTCCGGGTAAGCCGTCAACGGCATCCCGGGCGAGCAGGATCATGCCGGCGCAGGTACCGAAGATGCCGCCTTCGAAAGCGCGGATCGCCGACTCCAGTTCGTAGGCGCGCACCAGCTTGCCGATTGCCGTGGACTCGCCGCCGGGGATGATCAGCCCGTCGAGCCCGTCGAGCTGATGTGGTTTTCGCACCTCGCTCGCCTCGACGCCGAGACGCCCGAGCACGGCCAGGTGCTCGCGGAAGTTTCCCTGCACGGCCAGGACGCCGATTCGAAGCGGCTGATCCACGTTACCCAGTCTAGATTCCGAGCTTCACCGGGTGCGTGGTTGGGGCTACTGTTTTCGGTATGCCCATCGCGCTCGTGACCGGAGGAACCCGCGGTATCGGCTTCGAGGCCTGCCGCCAGCTCGGGCGTCTCGGTTACGAGGTGCTCCTCGGCGCGCGTGATCTTGCCAGGGGCGAAGAGGCGGCGGGCACGCTCCGCGGCGAAGGACTCGAGGTGACGGCGCTGAGACTCGACGTCACCAGCGAGCAGGACGTCTCTCGTCTGGGCGAGCTCCTCCGAGTGGACGCGCTGGTCAACAACCCAGGCGTAGCGCCCGATCGAGCCCATCCCGACACGAGCGCCCTACACGTCCCCGCCGAGCTCGTCCGCCTCGGCTTCGAGGTCAACACGCTCGGTCCCTACCGCATCTGCCAGCAGATCGTGCCGATCATGCAGCGCCACGGCTACGGCCGCATCGTCAACGTCTC
>PMXT01000149.1:4004-5877 GCA_003170995.1 Actinomycetota bacterium
GTCAACTCGGTCGATCCCGGCTGGGTCAAGACCGACATGGGCGGGCAGGCGGCTCCGCTCACGCCCGCGCAGGGCGCCGAGACGATCGTCTGGGCCGCGACTCTTCCGGACCTTGGTACAACGGGCGGCTTTTTCAAGAAAACGGCGCAGATCGCCTGGTAGGGGTCGTGCATCGCATCGTCGCTGCTCTTAGCGCGGCCGCTGTTACTCTGCCATCGTCCCGCGAACGCGGAAACAGCGGAAGGCGCAAGAGTTGAGCTGGTACCTGCTGGTACTCAAGAAGTACGCGATCTTCGAAGGCCGTTCGCGGCGTAAGGAGTACTGGTACTTCACGCTCTTCGACCTCCTCTTCACGCAGATCCTCAGACTCGTCGACGCCGCCGCCGGTACCGCCTTCTATTACGGCCTCGGAGTGCTCAGTGGCCTCTATTCGCTCGCGGTTCTCATTCCCGCGATCGCGGTCGGTATAAGGAGGCTGCACGACACCAACCGCAGCGGCTGGTGGCTCCTGCTCGGATACTTGACCCCACTCTTGGTCCTACTGCACGGGCTGTGGCGCCTGCTCAGTCTCGTCCTGCTGATCGCAACGATCACCCTGACCGTCTTCCTGGCGCGTGACGGCGATACCGGCGAAAACCGGTACGGGGCGAATCCGAGGACGTCCGCGGTAACCAGCTGAGCGAATAGGAAGACGAGCTCGAGGCGGTCAAGCCCCGGCCCCCGTCGGCGAGGACGGGAGCCAGGGATTCGAGATTGTACCTTTGGCGATCAGACGCGCTCGGCTGCGATCAGCTTGACCGGCCATTGGCATCTAGATCCGCTGTTAAGGTAATTATCCGGGGACATCGAACCCGCCCGTTAACCAACAAACGAGAGGAGTTAGGTTGAACTGGTACCTGGAAGTCTTGAAGAAGTACACGGTATTCGACGGTCGCTCCAGGCGAAGCGAGTACTGGTATTACGTCCTCTTCAACGCAATCATCGTTATCGTGCTCGAGATTCTCGCCAGGGCGTCGGCGGCATTCCTCATCCCGCTGATCATCTACTCCCTGGCGGTCTTTCTCCCCGGTCTCGGCGTGGCGATCAGGCGCCTGCACGATACGAATCGCAGTGGCTGGTGGATTCTCATCTCTCTGATCCCGCTAATCGGAGGGATCATCTTGATCGTCTTCTGCGCACAGGACAGCGACGCCGGCGCGAACCAGTACGGCGCGAACCCGAAGGTAGCTCCAGCGACCGTCTGAGTAGATATTCCGGGTATCTGACCCGTTCGTCAGGTCTCGCTCTAGGAATCGACAGCCCAAGCGATCGTCTGGGCTGTCGCTTTTCGACGAGCCTTTTTGGCCGCGGGGAATAGACGATTCGCTCGTCTGCGACGAACTCGTCCAGCTTCCCCTAACGGGAACGAAAGTTCCGCTAGCGATTACCAGCCGCGAGTCTCGAGCAGCTGGCTCTCTGGGAGCGAAGCGGTCGAGATCGAGGCCATCGCCTCTCCCAGGCCCTGCGAGACGCGCGCCAGCACCTCGGGATCCTGGTAGTGCGTGGTCGCTTCGACGATCGCCTTGGCGCGCGGGGCCGGATCGTCTGACTTGAAGATGCCCGAGCCGACGAAGACGCCGTCGGCGCCGAGTTGCATGCAGAGCGAGGCATCGGCCGGAGTGGCGATGCCGCCGGCGGTGAAGGTCACGACCGGAAGCTTGCCGTTCTCGGCCACCCACTTGACCAGCTCGACCGGGGCGCCCAGGTTCTTGGCCTCGGCATAGAGCTCTTCCTCGCGCAGCGAGCCGAGGCGGCGGATGCCGCCATAGACAGCGCGCATGTGGCGAACGGCGTTGACGATGTCGCCGGTACCGGCCTCGCCCTTGGTGCGGAT
>PMXT01000034.1 GCA_003170995.1 Actinomycetota bacterium
ATTTACTACAAGTACGAGGGCGTCAGTCCGGCCGGCTCGCACAAGCCGAACACCGCTGTCGCCCAGGCCTTCTACAACAAGAAGGAAGGCCGCACCCGCATCGCCACCGAGACCGGCGCCGGCCAGTGGGGAAGCGCTCTCGCCTTCGCCTGCAAGCTGATGGATCTCGAGTGCAAGGTCTACATGGTGAAGGTCTCCTACGAGCAGAAGCCGTTCAGGCGCTCGCTCATTCACACGTGGGGCGCCGAGGTCATCCCCAGCCCCTCGAACGAGACCAACGCCGGTCGCACGATCCTCGCCGAGCACCCCGATTCGTCGGGCAGCCTCGGCATCGCCATCTCCGAGGCGGTCGAGGACGCCGCAACCCGGGATGACACCGCCTACTCGTTGGGAAGCGTGCTGAACCACGTGCTGATGCACCAGACGGTGATCGGCGAAGAGGCGATCGAGCAGATGAAGATGGCCGGCGCCTACCCCGATGTCGTCATCGGCTGCGTCGGCGGCGGCTCGAACTTCGCCGGGATCGCCTTCCCGTTCATGCGCGACAAGCTTGCCGGCAAGGAGATCGACTTCCTCGCCTGCGAGCCGGCGGCCTGCCCGACGTTGACGCACGGGATCTACACCTACGACTACGGCGACACGGCGAGACTGGCACCGGTGGCACCGATGCACACGCTCGGGCACGACTTCGTACCCGAGTCGATTCACGCCGGCGGCTTGCGCTATCACGGCATGGCCCCGCTCGTCTCTCACCTGCAGCAGCTGGGCTTGATCCGCTCGGAGGCTTACCTGCAGAACGACATCTTCGGCTCGGCGATCACCTTTGCTCGAAGCGAGGGCATCGTCCCAGCCCCAGAGTCGGCGCACGCAATCCACGGCGCCATCCTGAGCGCAAAGAAGGCTGACGAGGAGGGCAAGTCGAAGACGATCCTGTTCAACCTCTCCGGTCACGGCCACTTCGACATGGCCGCCTACGACAACTACCTGGCGGGCAATCTCGTCGACGTGGCCTTCGACGAGGTCGAGATGAAGCGAGCGTTGAAGGCGATCGAGTCACTGCCGAAGCCGGCCTGAGCCCGGTTCTCGAGAAGGGGCGAGCGCGTAGGCGTTCGCCCCTTCTCTTTCGAAAGACAGGTCAAACGAGTTAGTGCTCGAGTCGGAATGGAGACTCGCCGACTGGGTGCGATTGAGGACAACGCAGGGCGCCGCGGGGCGCGGCCACACGGTGGAATGCTTCATTTTGATTCGAGCTAAAAAGGAGAAGCGAGCCAATGTCGGAGGAGAGAAGGTTTAGCGCCGAGGAAGCAAGGAGTGTGGGCGAGCAGATCGGTATCGACTGGGAGCAGGCGCCGTTCGACGTCGAGCAGTTCCGAGCCGGAATGGATGTCGAGCTCGAGCACGGAGTACACGATCCGGCGACCAACGTGACAGGTGATGATCCGCTACTCAGCGGGAAGATCGCGCTGGCGCACCTGAACGAGTTTCCCGACTACTACACACGCCTCGAAGCGATGGAGGAAGAGGCAAAGCGCTTTCACGGCCTCGCCTAAGAGCTCGTATCGCTCGCCGTGACGCTCGAAGCTACGCGGCTTGGCTGCTCGTGCGGGCCAAGACGACTATCTGCGTGATGTGGACAGTCGGTCCCAGTACGTAATCGAGCGCCTGACGAACTCTGCCCTTGATCTCGGGGCTCTGCTCGAATCTCGAAACGGCATCACCGGGCCCGGTCAAGATCAACCTGACCGGTTGAAGCTCCACGCACAGCAGATAGACCCCACCCGTTGGGACGATCTCGAGCCCGCAACGGGCGAGACATTCGGCCGCTTCGCTCTCGTGCGAGTTGATGAGCCGCTCGAGCGCCGCCTCGTAGAGGCTGGCGGCGTCAGGAAGCTCGCTCTTCACGGGGGCATCGTGCTGACGAAGGGGTAGGACTCGCATAGCCCCGTAATCGACCGCCGAGAAAGGGACCAGATACTCATTCTGCGTCGACCTATGTAGCTCGAATGGGGTAGCGTCCGGACTGCGCAGCGAGCTCACGGCGACGGCGCTTCAGCAGTTTGCGGGCGTCCTTGTGCCGGCGCCCCAGATAGAGCGCGCCTCCAGGCACGACGGCCCGATAGCGATCGAGGCTCTTCGCCTCGCGAGCGGGACTGATCTCGACCTCTACTCCGCTCTGGCGGATGACGCGCGCCGCGTCGGCCGCAACCTCGCGAGTGGAGCCACGCTTGGTCGCATAGACAACGAGTACGGTGTCCATACTCCTCCTCCCCTCAACCGTTGGCGACCACGATTATGGCAACCGGGCCGATAATCACTATGTCCACTCGAGTACGAGTCGAAGTGAGGCTGAGAGAGAAAGGAGAGATAGATGCCAGTGAAACTGCACCGCTGCTCGATGATGTGGGTGAAGATCGGCGCCCATCCGTGCTGGTGCGTCCAGAAAGCGCTCGATCAGGCCGGTGTCGAGTACGAGGTCGTGAAAGGCCCGATCAGCCGGTCGAAGCGCGACCGGATCGCCGCGCTCAGCGGCCAGAACCTCTATCCGGTAATCGAGTTCGAGGATGGCAGCGCCTACCGCCAGGGATCGAAAGAGATGGCCGAGCGCATCCGCGCCGGGAAACTGTTCGACGCGCCGACATCAACTCCAGAAGTGAGCCGGTAGAGACTCTGGAGAGCCTCTACCGGCCGGTCTATCCAATTCCAGCCGCCGTTACTTGACTCTGAACGCGAGCTGCTTACCGTTTGCGTCGGCGGAAAGCTTCAATCGGTACTGGCCGGTCTTGATCGCTTTCCCGGCGAACAGCGCCTTGACCGTCATCTTGAGCGAGCTGAAGTTGCCCGTTTTCTTGACGCTCTTCACGTTCCGCCACTTCCCGCCCTTCTTGAAGCTGAGCAGGTAGTTGAACTTCGCGCTCGACGGCGAGAACTTGACCGCCAACTTGACCTTTCGTGCCAGAGCAAGTTTGAAGCTCTTCTTGGTCAGCTTCGCCGAAGCGATCCTGCCGGGACTGTTGATGATGCTGAGGGTGACAGTGCTCGGGCTAACGAGAAGAGCGCCCGCCGACGGACTGGAGAGCGTGAGCGTAACGGTCTCAGTGGGCTCCAACCGCTTGTCGTTGGTGATCGGGACGGAGACTGTCTGCGAAGTCACACCGGCGGCGAAGGAGACCGTCTGCGAGACGACCGTATAGTCCGAGCCCGCTTTGGCAGTCCCGTTCGTGGTCGCGAAGTGGACCGTGTCCGAACCGGAAGTCGGACCTGAGCGGTTGATCCTGATAGCGGCGGAGCCGCCGTTCTCTTTGACCGAGTAGCTGGCCGCGCTGAAGGCAATGGCCCTTTCGTTGTCGACGATGGTTAAGGTGGCCGAGCCCGGGCTTCCCAGAAAGACCCCCGAGGAGGGGCTGGAGAGAGCGAGCGATACGGTCTTGCTGCCTCCGATCACGCGGGCATCGGTGATCGGAACGGAGATTGTTTCCGAGGTCTCGCCGGCGGCGAAGGAGACGTTTTGCGAGACGGCCGTGTAATCCGAACCCGCCGTGGCCGTTCCGTTCGCGGTCGCGAGGTGGACAGTGTCCGAGCCGGAAGTCGAACCCGTGCGGTTGATCGTGATAGTGGCAGAGCCACCGTTCTCGTTGACTGAATAGGCGCTTGTCGAGAAGGCAACAGCCCGGTCGTTGTCGAGGATCGTCAGGGTGGCCGTACCCGGCGAGCCCACCGCACCGGCGGAAGGACTGGAGAGAGCGAGCGCGACGGTCTTGCTGCCTCCGATCACGTGCGTATCGGTGATCGGAACGGAGACTGTTTTCGAGGTCTGGCCGGCGGCGAAGGAGACATTTTGCGAGACGGCTGTGTAATCCGTACCCGCCATGGCCGTTCCGTTCGCGGTCGCGACGTGGACGGAGACCGGGTTAGAGGGATCGCCGTTGCGCTCGATCGTGATCGTGGCGGTTGACCCCGCCTCGCTGATCGAGGAAGTCGGCTGCGAGAAAGCGAAAGCTGGCGGATCGCCGTCCCAAGTGGCATTTGAAACGCGTACCGCGTTCAGGGCGTCGATCAGCCCCGAGCCGACGACATCGCTCGTACCGCCGTTCGTCACCGCATCGGCGGTCGTCTTCAATCTCGCCAGAACCTGAGCCGGCGTGAGAGCAGGGTCACGCTGGAGCATGAGCGCAGCCACTGCCGCCGCGTGAGGCGCCGCCTCGGAGGTGCCGCAGAAGCGATAGGCGGAGCCATCCCAGCTGTAGAAGAACGAGGTTGCGGCACAGTCGGTCGCCGCAATCTCCGGCTTCGAGAGCACGAGCGGCGAGGAAAGCGCCGCGGCGGGCGTGCTGCCGCTGACCGGACCGTAGTAGTAGGCGACCGGGCCATGTGACGAATACGGCTCCGGGGTCGTCGAGTCGTCGTAGGGAACGGCCGCGGCGGTAATCGTGTTCTGGCCGCCGTTGTGACCGAAGATGGTGGGCCCGACGACGTCGCCGCCGCTCGAGCTGTTGTACTCGGCGTATGCGATACCGCCGCCTTGGAGTATCACGTACTTGAGCCGCGGTAGCGCCGTCCCCGAATAGCGGGCGATGACGACTTCCACGTTCTCCGGCGCTCCAGTCGTGTTCTGGTAGCCGCTCGTCGCCTCGAACGGCTCCTGGATGCCCGTTAGGCCCGTGTTCGAGAAATTGGAATAGTCGAGAAGAGCCCCGGTATCGGCGTCGATGAGAATGATGTCGAGATCCGTGCTAACCCCGCCCCAGGGCTCGGCCCACTGAAGGTCGATCTGGAGATATCCATAGTTGGCGAGCGTGTAGTTGGCGCCGCTGTCGACTCCTGAGCCGGGAGCGAAGTCGTGGCAATCCGGGTAGGTGTACGGGCTGGTAAGCGCATTTAGCTCTGCTGGGCAGCTCGTCGGGCGATAGGCGGGCGCCTCGTAGGAGCCGACGTTGTTGAGGGCATCGTCGACCACGTTGCTATTGCCGGCGGCCGAGAAGTACGAGACTCCGGATGAAGTAACGTCGTCGATCGCCGCGTCGATCGGCCCCTTCTGGAACATCGGCTCGTCGAAGTAGGTGACGTCGTCGGCGATGACCTTGGCGCCGGCGTCGCGCAGCGCGCGAATGTTGTCGGCCATGCCGTTGATACCGGTATCAGCCGTAGCGAAAGCAAGCGGTGCTTTGGGCGCGAGATCGTGGACGACCTCCAACATCGCCCGACCCTCATCCGTGCTACCACTGGCGGTGTCGTCTTCCAGGACGTTCACCGGCGTCGTGTAGACAGCCCCACAGGTGTTGCCCGTGCCCGGGAGCTCACCCGCCGACACACCCGTCGAAGCACCACCGAGGGCGTCGTACGAATCGGAGAGGATCCCAACCTTGACTCCCGACCCGTCGACGCCGTAGGTTGACCGGGCCGAAGCCGCGCCCAGCTGCGCGTCGCCTTCGGAAACAACGGCGCCGGATGGGCAGGTAGACGCCGCCAGCATGGGAGCCAGCGCCTCCCAGACGGCGGCCACCACCGGGAGCTTGCCGAGCGCCTGAAGACGACTGGGGTCTACGGCGACCGTTACCACTCCGTAGCGTTTGGAGACATTGACGATCGTCGCGCCGGCGTTTTTGATCGCTTTGCTCGCGCTCGCAACGGATCCGGGAACCCGTACGTACACGATCAACTGCTTTCCTCCGGCTGCGCGTAGGAGACTCCCCGGCCCGGAAGAAGGCATACCGACCAACGCTGACTGCGCCTTCAACGAAGCGGTCGAGACCGATGATTGCGAGAGCCGTAGGAGGCGAGGCGACAGTTTGCTGTCTTTGCTTCGCGCCAGATTCGATAGAGAGGCAGAGGCTTCGGCTCTCGGCGCGAATAGAGGTTGTCTGCCGTCGCCTGAGAGCGACGAGATACCGGCACTTGCCAAGACACCGAGCCCGATTGCGCAAAAGAGAACAGCGCCGGTCAACCGGGAAGCAAAGCCCGCCGAACACCAAGACCGGTTTTTCATCTCCGCCTCCTCGTGTGATGTATGAAGCCTCTTGCCGTATCTCAGCCCAAACATAAGGTGCCGCAAACGCCGACGTCAAGAGTCTACGCCGAGATCCTTCGATCTCCCAGCTTCTCCCCCTGCTCGACCCGCTCCCGGCCGTGACGGGAAAGGTCGGTGGGCCCAGAAATCGACCGGGGCGACTGCGCGGAGCTAGGAGCCCTTTCTGCACAAAGAGGTTGAGAGCAAACGCTAAGATCATGATGAGAGAACCGCCATACGACGTAACTCTCGTCCTCGTCTCAGCGAAGCTTGCTTTCTTCCGACCGTGTTCTACCTCTCCTATCTCCGTAGCGAGCTACTGCGCCGCAAGGGACGCACGATCCTCACGCTGCTCGGGCTCGCGCTCGGGATCGCGCTGGTGATCGTCATCACAGCCCTGTCGCACGGGCTCGACCGGGCTCAGAAGACAGCGCTCAATCCGCTCTCGAGCATCGGTACCGACCTTACGGTCACGGTCAAGCCGGAGGGCGTCGGTGGCGGTGCCTTCGCCAATCGCACCGTGAGCACCGATCTCTCGAAGCTGGGCAAGGCCGGCCAGCACTTCTCGTATGACATCTTCTCGTCCGGCTCGCAGACCACCTTCGCGCAGTCACAGGCAAAAAGCGTCTCCTCCATTCCCGGTGTCGCCAAGATCGCGACCGGACTGACGCTGACCGCGACGCACCAGGAGGGGAAGGTGCCGAAGATCACCGCCCTGTTCAAGACAGGCGGCCAGCAGCTCAGGGTTTCGGGACAGGTGAAGCCACTCTCGGCAGCCAGCCTGGCGAAGATGGCGAAGTGCATGGCGAAGCTGGAGAAATCCAGAGCGCCGACTACGACTACCACGAACGCCACCCACGGCGGCCTTCAGCCCTCGCAGAACGGCAGTCCGACCGCGAGCCCGATAGCCAAGGGGTCTGGGCCAATACAGGCGTGCATGCCCGCCGGCGTGCGCCGCTTCAGTAAGACAATCACGGTACCCCGCCAGACCCTCAAAAAGCAGGTAAGGACGCCGCAGACGAACATCAAGACCTCGTCCTACACGATCGGCGGCGTGGACACCAGCCGGACGGATATGGGCCTGATCACGCCCGCTCAGGTCACGAGCGGCCGCTTTCTGGCGAAGAAGGGCGGCCGTGAGGCGCTCGTCGCGGGCGCTTATGCCTCTAGCCACAAGCTCAAGCTGGGCTCGACACTGGCCCTGAACCGCACCAAGTTCAAGGTTGTCGGCATCGTCCAGGCTCCCCTCGGCGGCCAGAGCGCCGACGTCTACGTCCCGCTGCAGCAATTGCAGACCCTCTCCGGCCAGAAGAGTCAGATCAACGTCGTGCTCGTCCGTGCGACCAAGGGCGCGGCCGTCGGGGCGGTTCAGAAGGAGATCGAGAAGACCTTCCCGAGCGCCCAGGTCGCCAGCTCCAAGCAGGTCGCCGATCAGGTTTCCGGCTCGCTCGTCGATGCCTCCAACCTCGCCAAGAGCCTCGGCCTTGCTCTCTCGATCATCGTCATCGCCATGGCCTTCATGATGGCCGCACTGCTCACGCTCTCCTCGGTCGCCAAGCGTGTGCGCGAGATCGGAACGCTGCGTGCGTTGGGCTGGACGAGAAGGCTCGTGATCAGGCAGATCGCCGGCGAATCGTTGCTGCAGGGCGTTGCCGGCGGCGTTATCGGGGTGGCGATAGGCATTGCCGCCGCCGCCGCCATCGATGCCTTTGGCCCCACGCTCACCGCCAGCTCGACCGCCGCCGGCAGCGATCAAGCTGTGCTACCGGGAGCCTTCGTAATGGGCCAGGGGCTGGCCCGAACGACCACGAGCCAGGTCGCCCTGAGGGCTCCGGTCGCCGGCTCGATCATCCTGATCGGCTTTGCTCTCGCACTCCTGGGCGGACTCCTTGCCGGAGCGGTCGGAGCACTTCGCGCCGCGCGACTCCGTCCTGCCGATGCCCTGAGGCAGGTCGAGTGACGTCGACACCGGCACTCTACGAGCTACGCGGCGCAACGCGGTTCTTCCAGCTCGGGGACTCGACGATCAAGGCGGTCGATGGAGTCGATCTCTCGCTCGACGCCGAGGAGTTCGTCGCCATCGAGGGGCCGAGCGGCTCGGGCAAGACGACGCTGCTACAACTGCTCGGCGCGCTCGACCGGCCCTCCAGCGGCAAGGTCTTCTTCGAGGGCCGCGATCTGGGCACACTCGGCGACAGCGAGCTGGCCGAGCTGCGTCTGCGCTCCTTCGGCTTCATCTTCCAGCAGTTCAACCTGCTCTCGACGCTGACCGCCTTGCAGAACGTCGAGGCGGGCCTGGCTCCCTTCGGCATCGCCAGCGCGGAGCTGCGCGAGCGCTCGCTTGCCGCGCTCTCCGAGGTCGGCCTGCGGGAGCGCGCCTTTCACTTGCCCGGCCAGCTCTCCGGCGGCGAGCAGCAGCGTGTCGCGATCGCCCGCGCGCTCTCGGGCGAACCACGGGTCGTGCTGGCGGACGAGCCGACCGGCAATCTCGATTCCAAGAGTGGCGCCGATGTGATCGCCCTGCTCACCAATCTGGCCTCCAAGCACGGCATCACCATCATCGTCGCGACCCACGACGCCGGGCTCGCCGCCCAGGCCCCGCGTCGCCTGGCCATGCACGACGGATGTCTCGTCGCCGACGGCGGGAAGTCCGCACGCTCTAACAAACGCGGCTCTCGTTAGCCGCACGGGCGCTCGATCGCCAACTCGTTACGGGCGCATGACGCCCCATCGTCCTGGATGACGACGTCGGAGAGATCTCTCGTAGAGAAGCTCGTCCCTAACCTCAGATCGGTGACCGTTCTCGGCCACCGATCTGAGGAGTCCGGATGAGCTAGAGCTACCCATCCTTGCTTCGTACCTGTCGCGATCTAGGGGGAAGCGCAGTTGACGTAAACGTAGGCGTCGACGCTGCCGCTGTAATAACCGTAATTGGCGTTGTAGACGTAGCCGTACCACGCATAGGGAACGCCGCTGCCGTTTGCTACCGGTCTGCTCGCCACGACATATCCAAACGCAGAGTCGGTAGAAGTCCAGTCCACGCCACCACCTGTTGCGACCTCGCCCGCCGCGCAGGATGCCGTGGTGTCCGAATAGTTGGTATACGAGCCGCCTGTGGCGTAACGAGTCACTACGTTGGTCGCCCCTGCAGCCCCTGCAGCCCCTGCGGTCCCTGTGGCGCCCTTGGCGCCCTTGGCTCCGTGGAGCTTGGCGAGCACGCTCGGCTTGATCTGCTTGGTCGAGGTGATCAGGTAGTGGCTCGCCGCAATGCTCGTTCCCGTCGACGCCACGAACAGCGCCAGGCAAGCGAGGATCGTCGCCGGCGACGGTTTCCTAAGCAGTTTGCGCATCTTTGAACCTCTTTCGCTCGAATAAACCGAGACTGACAAGTGAAACTGCCTTTGTCAACAGCGTTGCTTACGAAAAGAGGCAGCGCTCGAGCTTATCAAGATCGGGGAGCCCGTACGCCTACGCTTCTACCGCTTCCGCTTCTGCTGCTCCTGCCGCCGGGCACTTTGGCGGTATTGAGCTTCAAGCCGCACAACGACTTCGACGTGGACTCAAATCCGATCTTCGTCACGGTCGTCGACTCCAACGGCGACACCGGGTTCGAAGGCGCCACGTATCGTGATCGTCGGTCGCCTCCGCGAATGCGAGAAGAGTGGGCGATAAGCCGAGGGAACACCATCAGCCCTTGTGCCGTTTGAATACCTGCAGGGAAAGAACGTAGCGACTCGCGAGAAAGGAACGAGCGGCGGACATGGCCGATCGGCAGGAGAAGAAGAAACTCGAGGAGCGCCTGACACCGCTCCAGTACGACGTCGTCTGCGAGGGCGGCACAGAGCAGCCGTTCCGAAACGAGTACTGGGACAACCACGAGCCGGGGATCTACGTCGATGTCGTCTCGGGCAAGCCGCTCTTCAGCTCCAGCGACAAGTTCGATTCGGGCAGCGGTTGGCCGAGCTTCACACGACCTATCGACGCGAGCGAGGTCGTCGAGCGCGGCGATCATTCGTACGGCATGAGGCGCACAGAGGTACGCGGCGTGGCAGCCGACTCACACCTCGGTCACGTCTTTCCGGATGGGCCGGCTCCAACCGGGCAGCGCTACTGCATCAACTCCGCGGCGCTCCGCTTCATCCCGCTCGACCAGCTCGAAGAGAAGGGTTACGGCGAGTTCCGCGCTCTATTTGTCGGAGAGGACGCTGGTGGAGCGAAGCACTGAGCGGGCGACCTTCGCCGCCGGCTGCTTCTGGGGCGTCGAGGCGTACTTCGGGCGCGTGCAGGGCGTTGTCCGGACGACGGCCGGCTACAGCGGAGGAACGACCAGAAACCCGAGCTACGAGCAGGTCTGCGGCGGCGGGACGGGCCACGCGGAGTCGGTTCTCGTCGAGTACGACCCCTCGATCGTCTCCTACGAACGGCTGCTCTACCACTTCTGGAAGATCCACGATCCAACCCAGGTCGACCGACAGGGAAACGACGTCGGCAGCCAGTACCGCTCGGCGATCTTCACGTATTCCGAGGAACAGCGCGAGGCTGCCGAGCGCTCAAAGGCCGAGCTCGAGCGCTCGGGCTACCACCGGAAGTCGATCGCCACCAAGATCGGGCCGGCTTCGGAGTTCTGGCGCGCCGAGGAGTACCACCAGGACTACCTCGCACAGAACCCCGGCGGCTACTGCCACGTCGATCTCTCTAGCGCTAACTAGGGCAACGACTTACAAGACGCACTAGGCCGCTGGCTTGAGAGTTTGGCGTCCTACCTGCATGATGAGGGAATGGAATGTCCTACGTGTGGAGCAGACATAACTCAGCAAGTCCAGTCCGCGATCCAGGCCCGAGCCGCAACCGCCAAGCGAGCCAAGTTAGATGAACCCCAAATCATCCAAGTCCAGTGTCCCAACGGACATTGGATCACCATCAACCTCTAGTCCGTCTGTTCGCTTATCTACACCGGATGAAATCGCCGAGTTCGTCAAACTCCGCGACTTCATGCGCCCAGAGCAAAGTTTCGCCGTCCTAGAGAGTTTCGCTAAGTGGCTCTTCTCGATCTCCGGGACTGTTGGCGCGCTCGGTGTCGGCTTCGGTGTCAGTGGCGCAAACCATCTGCACGGCGCAGGGTTGACCCTGTACACGGCGGCGGTGGCTTGTGTCGCAGCGGCTCTTGCCTCGGCCGCTCTAAGCCAATTGCCTCGCATGCTTAACTACAACCCAAACTCTCCAGACTCCATGTACGGGGCAATAGATCAAGTCATACGCAAGAAGCAGCGCATATTGGTTCTCGCAGGCTTGCTCCTCGCGTTGGGGTTGCTGCTCGCTGGGATCGCGCCCGCTGTTCAGTAACTATTTAGGTACTTGACACACTGGCCTTAGGGTGCTACCCTTAGGTATATGACACACCGAGATAACTTCCCAAACACCCTCGTAGACGCAATTCTCTACTTCTCCGACGAGGACACCTGCCGCGAGTTCCTGACTGATCTTCGCTGGCCCGATGGTGTTCGTTGTCTCCAGTGTGGAAGCGACCGTTTGGGCAAGATTTCGACTCGTCACCTGTGGCGCTGTAAGGACTGCAAGTACGAGTTCAGCGTCCGCAAGGGAACGATCTTCGAGGACAGCGCTATCCCGCTCTCGAAGTGGATGGCCGCGATGTGGATCTACTCGGCCTCCAAGAAGGGCCGCAGCTCGCATCAGCTCTCGAAGGATCTCGGTGTCACTCAGAAAACCGCTTGGCATATGTCGCACCGGATCAGGCTTGCGATGGAAACAGAATCGTTCGAGCAGCCGCTGTCAGGCGAGGTCGAAGCGGACGAGACATACGTCGGAGGGCAGGCCAAGTACCAGCACGAAGCCAAGCGCAAGCACATCGGAACAGGCGGCGCTGGCAAGGCCGTCGTCATGGGGCTACTAGAGCGCCACGGTGAAGTTCGCGCCCGGACGGTCCCGAACGTGCGCCTATCCACCATCGACCCGATCGTGCGCGAGAACGTCGAGCCAGGTTCGTCTGTTTACACCGACGCGCTCATGTCCTACACGCACCTAGACGACGTGTACGTCCACGAGGTCATCGACCACGCCGAGAGCTACGTCCGTGGTCACGTCCACACGAACGGGCTAGAGAACTTCTGGAGCATTTTCAAGCGCACCGTCTATGGGACGCACCACTGTGTCGATCCCGTACACCTTGACCTCTATCTAGGAGAAACTGCCTACCGCTTCAATACGCGCGATGAGAAGGACGGCAACCGCTTCATCGATGTAGTCTCGCGCGTTGCCGGGAAGCGCCTCACTTGGAAGGAGCTGACGGCGTGAGACGACTACTCAGGCGCGATCAGGTGCGATCGGAGAAAGCCGCAGTTGCGACACGACAGGCAGAGTGTTTTCAGGGGATACCAAACAGGTGCCCCCTCCTCTCCGCTCCAGCCGCCAACATGGGCATCCACATCTCTCACCGCCAACAGGCGCAAGAGGTCACTCGGAGTGTCCCAGTCGTCGCAACCGCAACAAGGACAGACGACTTGCCCTTTGGTTTTCCTGCTCACATCCTGGAGCGCCTCATTGACGCGCGGATCGATCGTCGGCTCATCCATCGCCGTCTCCTTCTTTGGTTAGGAGGACGACTATGACACGCGCGAAGAAAGACTTCGAGCAGTTCGTCTCCCGCATCCTGCGCGTCCCGAAGGAAGAGATCGACGTAGCTCGGAAGAAAGAACTCGAAGAGAAACGGAAGAAGCGGAAGAAGTAGCAGGGGCGAGAACTTCCTCGCCCCTTAGTTACTTCCCCCGCATACCGCGAAGGAAGCCGAGGAGTGCGGCCAAGAGATTCATAGCCGCCTCCGCTAGTTGGAGGTATTGAATAGCCCTCCTGTGGTGTTGAACGCCCGACTGTTCCCAGCAATCGGTACGACCTCACTCGAAGCCGCACTCCTCAGCCTACTGCGCCTAGTGCGTCAGGTAAGTCGTTGCCCTAACTAGCGCGGCGCCTTCCTCGATGTCCACCAGAGAGCGCCGATCAGCCCTCGAATGCACATCCCTACCAGCGTAGGATCTAGGTCGCTATCTATCTCATACGATGCAGGCGCTTGGCGCGACGACATCGTCTGGTTGCGCGACGACGTCCTTTGCTAGAACGTGTTGCGGGCGATGCCTTGGTTCCAGAGCTCGCCCAGTGGCCGGCGTAACTTGCAGGTGTGGATCCAGACGGTCGCTTGTTCGTTTACGAAACCATGACTACTGCCGGCGAACCCTACGATCGCCCAGGAGCTGCAGAGCCACCTCAAGAGATTCGGATCTCCGCCAACGACGACCGCATAGTGCTGAGGCAGCTGTTTCGGGCGCCAGTACTGCCAACTCAGGTGGCCGCTCACGGGTTGCGGTAGGCCTCGACTCGGCCCGAGCAACGAGATAGCGCCGGCCTCGCCGTAGTTGCTGGCCAGGATGACCGCGTCCGCACGCTCGGCCGGCCTCATCGACATCCAACCTTTCGCGGTCAGATCGACCAGCTCGTACCAGCCGAGCTCGTCACCGAAGAAAGTCTGCTCGTGCAAGCGCTGCCTCGACATGCCCGAAACCGACCGGATAGGGACGACGAGAGGAAGTGCAAACGCCAGAACGGCGCCGTGCAGACAGAGGAGGGCTCCAACCGGCGCGAGCCGCAGCCTCGACCCGCGGGCGACCCAGCCGCTCAGGGCGACGGCTCCGGCGGCGACGAGAACGAAATCGGCCGGCAGCGGGTAGTAGCTCCGCCCGTCTTCGAAGAAGAAAAGGGTCGTGACGACGACCGGAGTCACGACGAAGACACGCAGGTCGGGCCGGCGGTGCCAGAGCCAGACAAGCCCGATGACAGCTAGCAGCGACCCGGCGCCGAGCAGAAACGCGCCCAGCCATGCGTAGACGAGGTGCGGAGTATCGGTGTGAGTGGCTTGGTGCTGCGAGCCGAAGAAGTCCAGGCTCGGCCAGCCTTTCTGCGCCTGCCAGACGAGGTTCGGAAGCAGGCAGAGGAAGGCGATCGCGGCCGCGACCCACGGGCCCGGGGTCGCGAGCAGGCGCCGGGCCGAGGTGACGAGGAGCCCTGCGAAGAGGCCGAGTATTACGGCGAAGATCGTGTACTTCGCCTCCAGCCCGATCCCGGCCGCCAAACCCACAAGCGGCCACAGGCGTGGCGCGGGCCTGCCGATCGCGAGCATTGCCACGTAAAGCAGGGCCAGAGTGGCCGCAAGGTCGAGATAGGTCGTGTGATAGATGCTCCCCGCCCCGAGCACGATTGGGCTCGTGGCGGCAATCAACGCCGCCCCGGCCTGAGCAACCCGACCGCCGCCGAGCTCACGGGCGATGAGAGAGACGAGCACTGCAACCACGATCGCCACACCGATGCCGAACAGCCTGAAGGCGATCAGAGCATTGCCGGCAAGCGCGTGCAGAAGCCATCCCAGCCAGGCGATCAGAGGCGGAAAGTCGACGTAGCCGAGTGCGGGATGCTTGGCGGCGGCAAGGAAGTAGAGCTCGTCGCAATGCCAGCCGTAGCGCCCAAGAAAGGGAAGAGCGATGGCGGCGTTCAGCGCGCCGGCAGCGAGGCCGAGCAGTAGCGCTCCGCGCAGACTAGACCGTGGTGCCGCAGGCATCGCGAGATGGTATATCCGGAGCCGCCGCAGCGCGGGCCTATGCTGATCGCAATGAGCCCGCGCAACGAAACGGCGGAGTCAGTGTTCGCTCTCACCTTCGACGACGGGCCGTCCCGGTGGACGCCCGCCATCCTCGACCTACTCGCCGAGCACGGTGTCCGCGCAACCTTCTTCATCCTGGGCGTAAGCGTCGCGGGGCGCGAGCACATCCTCCGGCGTACGCTCGAGGAAGGCCACGAGCTCGGCCTGCACGGCTGGTCACATCGGCGCCTGAACGAGCTCTCCAACGCCGAGATCGAAGACGAGATGCTCGCGACGCAGGCCGCGATCGAGCATCTGACCGGCGTCGTCTACCACAACTGGCGGCCGCCCTACTTCGAGGCCGACAAGCGCGTGCGTCTCGCCCTCGCCGAGGCGGGACTGATCGAGGTCGGCTGCACGATCGCGCCCGAGGACTACCACTGGCCGGCAGAGTGCACTGCGGCCTACGTGCTCAAGCGACTCCAGCCCGGGGCGATCGTCGACCTGCACGACGGCCGGCCTCCCGGATCAGGAAGCGATCCGACCCGCACCGCAACAGTCGAGGCGCTCGATCTGATCCTGCGCGAGATGGAGCGACTAGGCCTCCATGGCGTCCCAGTCTCGGAACTTCCGACTTCAACCCTTGAAATCGGCGGCACAACCTGAGAAAGTGTCGGTGATGCCGCGTCGCCTCCTTCTCGTTATCGCAGTCGGCGCTTTCGCGTTGCTCGCGATCGGCTGCTCTCTGGCGCTGGCAAGCTCGAGTAAGGCGAGGGCAAGTCAGGACACCTACGTCGATTTCCGCCTACCCTTGAACAACATCTTCTGCGCCTACATCGCCTCGAGCTCTCCGCGCTACAAGTACCTCCGCTGCGACATCATGAGCGGGCTCAAGCCGAAACCGTCCAATAAGGGCTGCACAGAGGGCAGTCGTGGCGTCAGCGTCGATATGAACGTGACCGGCCGGGCAACATACCCTTGCTCCAGCGACACGGTCTACAACAAAAGCGCGCCAAAGCTCGCCTACGGAAAGACCTGGCGTCGTAGCAGCTTCACCTGCAAATCGAAGATGGCCGGGCTCAGGTGCTGGAACTCGAGCGGCCACGGCTTCTTCCTCAGTCGCCAGCACAGCTACCGCTTCTGACAACCCGTCTCGAGGCGCAGAGCTCCACCGTCCGGCGGCGGATGCCCGGAGGTTGAGCGGGCCGAACGCAGCGGCGGCTGTTTGGGCTTATCCCGTTAGGGATACGCGGCCGAGGGGGTTGAGCCGTGGATGCCAGGGGCCGGACTGGCCGCGAAGGCGCACTGGTAGGTCTGGACGGGCACTGGCGCCGCGGGGCGGCCGCTTCGGACATGCAGGCCTGACGGGATAGGCCCTTATAACTCGAATCAAAAAGAAGCACTCCACCGCCTGGCCATGCTCGGCGGCGGGTCTTCATTCCGATTCGAGTTCTTAGCCGATGGGGTCGACGTGGGCCGGGTAGGAACCGAACACGCGCAGCTCGCGAGTGAGAGTGCACATCTCCTCGAGCGTCTCGCTCACGAGCGGGTCGAGCGGGAAACCGGCCAGTACGGCATCGAAGCGGTAGCGCCAGGGCGCACGCGGGATCGGGCGCGAGACGAGTTGCACCAGGTCGATCGCGTGGCGTGAGAACGGCTCGAGCGCGCGGTAGAGAGCGCCCGGTCTGTGATCGGTGAGGAACGAGAAGGCGAGCCGCCAATCCTCGCCGTTACAGTCCAGGCGCGTGTAGGTGGCCAACGAGACGAAGCGGGTGTAGGCCTCCGGATGATCGCCGATGTCGCGCGCAAGGATCTCGAGACCGAGCGAATGGGCGGCGCGCTCACTGGCAATCGCAACCTCGCTCGGATCTCCCTTCTCGGCGATCTCCTGGGCGGCGCCAACAGTGGTCGCGGCCGCAACCGCGGTTGCCCAAGGGATGGAAGCCAGGAACTGCCGGCACTGATCGAGAGCGATCGGGCGTGAGCGAACGATGCGTACCTGCTCGAGTGGGACCTTCTCGACTCCGACCAGGCAGTGGTGAATGGGGATCACCGTCTGAGCCACAATCGAAAGCGGCGACTCGTAGAGCAGATCGTGCGTCTCGGCCACAGGCCCGGCCAGCGAGCTCTCGATCGGCAAGACTCCGAAGTCAACCTCACATTGGGCCACCGCCTCGGCGACTGCCGAGAAGTTGGGAAGCGGCACCAGCTCGGCGCCCTGCGGAAAGAGGCGATCGCAGGCCGCGGCGCTGTGCGCACCTTCGCGCCCGGGATAGGCGACTCGCTGTGCCATGAGTGAAGCCTAGCGGCCGAAGGAAGGGCTCAATGGAAAATCGCCGGGCTCGCCGACTAGGAGCCGAGGGCTTCGACGACCTTGTCGGTGAACTCGCGCGTGGTCGCCTTGCCGCCGAGATCGGGCGTTGGAGTCTCGCGGATGGCAATCTCGACCGCCTGCCTGAGCTCGCGCGCCGCCACTTCCTCGCCGAAAGCGTACTCGAGCATCATCGCGACCGATCGCAGCATGGCGGTCGGGTTGGCGATCCCCTGGCCGGCGATATCCGGCGCCGAGCCGTGCACGGGCTCGAAGATCCCTGGACCATCGTCCGCGAGCGAGGCCGAGGCGGCGACCCCGAGCCCGCCGGTCACGGCCGCCGCGAGGTCGGAGAGGATGTCACCGAACATGTTCTCGGTCACGATCACGTCGAACTGCTCGGGCGCGCGGGCGATCTGCATGGCCGCATTGTCGACAAGCATGTACTGCAGCTCGACGTCGGGGTAGCCACTCTTGACGCGCTCAACCACCTGGCGCCAGAGACGCGAGGTGGCAAGTACGTTCGCCTTGTCGACACAGGTCAGCTGCTTGCGCCGTTTCTGCGCCAGCTCGAAACCACGGCGAGCGATCCGCTCGATCTGGGGCTCTGTGTACTCGCAGGTGTCGAAGACCACCCCGTCCTCGGTGCGCCCGCGGCGGCCGTAGTAGATGCCGCCCACGAGCTCACGCACGATGAGGAGATCGACCTTGTCGCCGTCGCTCGAAGGGCGCAGATTCGCGTAGACGTCGAGTGCGCCGCGCAACTCGATCAGGCCCTGCTCGGGTCGTAGCGCCGCTCCGTCGTACTTCGGCAGGCCAATCGCGCCCAGCAAAACTGCCTCTGCCTGCTTGCAGGCTTCGAGCGTCGAGGCCGGGAGTGGAGTACCAAACTTGGCGATCGCCTCGCCGCCGAACGGATGCGCCTCCAGCTCTAGCGGAAGAGGCTCGAGCACCCGCATCGCGGCCTCCATCACCTCGGGGCCGATCCCGTCACCTGGTAGGCATACGACCTTCATGATCGCGCGAGCTTGTGTTGAGCCCAGGGAATGAGACCGCCGCGCTCGAGCATCTCGAGCATGAACGGCGGCACCGGCGCAGCCGAGAATTCCCGACCGTCCACGGTCACCGTGCCGGCAGCCGCGTCGACCGAGATCTCGGAACCCGCCTTGGCCGCCTCGGCCGCCTGCGGACAGCTGATCGCCGGCAACGCCAGGTTGATGCAGTTGCGGTAGAAGATGCGCGCGAAGCTCGAGCCAACGACGCAGCGCACGCCCGATGCCTTCATCGCCAGCGGCACATGCTCTCTGGAGGAGCCCATGCCGAAGTTCTCGCTCACGACGAGCACCGTGTCGCCCACGAGCTGGTCGCGCAGCGACGGATCGAGCCCCTCGAACAGGTAGGGCTTCATCAGCTCCGGGTCGTCGATGTTGAGATAGATACCGGGATAGAGAATGTCGGTGTCGACGTTCGTCCCAGGGACGACGACCGCTTTGCCTGTGGCGATCACGGCACCACCTCTGCCGGGTCGATGATCTCGCCGGCGACGGCCGCCGCGGCGGCGACGAAGGCGTTGCCGAGATAGACGCAGGCATCCGGCGAGCCGGAGCGCCCCTTGAAATTGCGGTTGATGGTCGCGAGGGAGTTCTCGCCCGGCGCCAGCGCGCCGGTGTGGCCACCGAAGCACGGCCCGCAGGTCGGCGTCGAGACCGAAGCGCCGGCCTCGACGAGGATGTCGATGAGCCCCTCCGCGATCGCTTCGCGGTAGATCTTCTGCGTCGCCGGCACGACGATCATGCGGGTGCGCTCGTGCACGCGCTTGCCCTTCACCATCTCGGCCGCCTGGCGCAGATCGGTCATCGTTCCGTTGGAGCAGTTCCCGACCACCACCTGATGGATCGGAGTACCGGCGACCTCACTCACAGAAACGACGTTCTCGGGGTTGTAGGGTTTCGCAACCAGCGGCCCCGTCCGGTCGAGATCGATCGCTAGCTTGCGTGAGTAGCTCGCGTCGGGATCGGAGTGAACCGGTTCCCAGCTCTTGTCGGTGCGGCCGTCGAGGTAGGCCGCCGTCTTCTCGTCGGCGGGGAAGATCCCCGTATCGGAGCCGGCTTCGACGGCGAGATTGGAGACGGCGAGGCGCTCGTCGATCGAGAGCGCCTGCGCGCCCGCGCCGACAAACTCGAGCACGTTGCCCGTGCCTCCGCCGGCGCCGATTTGCGCGATAACAGCCAGGATCACGTCCTTACCGGTGACGAAGCGCCCCTTCTCACCACTCACGGTCACCTGGATCGTGCCCGGCACCACCTGCCAGAACTCGCCGAAGGCGAGACAGTAAGCGATGTCGGTCGAGCCGAGCCCGGAAGAGAAGGCGCCCATCGCTCCGTGCGTGCAGGTGTGCGAGTCGCCGCCGACGATCACCGATCCCGGCAGAACCAAGCCCTCCTGCACAAGTAGGGTGTGCTCGATGCCGCCGCGCCCCTGGTCGTAGAAGACGACGCCGTGCGCGAGCGACCACTCCTTGAGGCGTTTGATCAGAATCGCCGAGCGCTCGTCCTTGGCCGGCGCGAAGTGGTCGGCGACCATAACGATCTTCGCAGGGTCGAAGACCTCGCTCGCGCCCATCTTCTCCATCTGCCGGAAGGCCAGAGGACCGGTGACGTCGTTTGCCAATACGACATCGCAGCGCACCATGACGACCTGCCCCGGCTCGACGTGATCGGCGTCGGAGTGAGCAAGCAGGATCTTCTCGGTGACCGTGTAACCCATCGCACCTACAGCCTAGCGGCGGCGATAACGGCGTCGCCAAGACTCTGCGCTCACGGATCGAGCTGAGCTTTGGGCGTGCAGACCTAGTGAAACGAGCCCTTAGCCGACGCCTCGTCGGGGAGTGGCTTCTGCTCGACGCTGGTCAGCGCCTGCGCGAGCTGGGTCTGGGCGGTGGGCGGTTGCGGCACACCACCGGTGAGCGCCTGCGCGAGCTGGGCCTCGGCGACGGTAGGGGTTTCGCCGGTCTCGATCGTGACCAGGAGCGCGCGCAGATTCTCGGCCGTCTCCTGCGCCTTGTTCCTGAACTCGGCCATGCGCCGATTGAGGTGGACGTACTCGCCGGAACGCTTCTCCTCGCTGACGTCGCGCATGCTGACCAGCAGTAGCCGCGTGCCTTCGGCGGTGGTCACGGCGGTCGCCATCGTCTCCATCAGCGCCCAGCTGCCGTCGGCGCGCTTCATCCGCACCGCGAAGGGATAGGAGTCGCCGCGATAGACGTCACCGATCGCGTCCTGGGCGATGGCCATGTCCTCGGGCTCGATCAGCGAGAGGAAGTTGACCCCCGCCAGGGCGTGGAAGTCGTAGCCGAGCTCCGCGGCGCAGGAGGGAGAGGCGTAGAGGAAGCGACCCTCGCCGTCCACGAGCACGACGGCGTCGGGCATGTTCTCGGCGATCTTGCGCAGGATCTCGCTTTCGCTGAGTAGCTGCGCCTCTTCGAGGCGAACATCACTGATGTCGAAGACAACGGCAACGACGCCGCCGATCTGACCCAGGCTGTTCCTGTCGGGGCCGACTCGAACGCGATACACACGAGTGCCCCAGTCGAGCTCGTAGCTCAAGGTCTCGCCGCGCAGCGCGCGAATGGTCGCGGCTATCGGCATGAAGGCCGTGTCCTCGGTTTGGAAGAACTCGAACAGAGTCATGCCGACGAGACTGTCGGGGGCGAGCCCGAGATCGGCCAGCGCCCCGCCGCGACAGCTGGTGAAGCGCAGATCGCCGTCGATCGCCCAGAGCATGGCCGGCATCTGATCGATCAGCGCCGGCGTAAGAGCGCCGTTCGCGCTTTGGGGTGCGCTCGGCGGTGTGCTCGGCGGTGTGCTCGGCGGTGTGTTCGGCGGTGTACTTGGAGGTGTGCTCATGGGCTCATCTGACTCAGCTACGGGCGAGGCCGGTACCGGGGATTCTTCCTCCTGCTCCTGCTCATTTCCATGTTCATGTCGTTCTTCCCGCACCGGATCGGATGCCGCTACGGCGGCATCGTGCAGGTCGCCGGAAAGGCCCTGTCCCTTTTCCGACCGCCAAGAAAAGCGTGCAGAGCCGATTGACTGCATAGGCCGTCACTTTCTTTTCGGCTCCCAGGCTCAGAATCTTGAAGGTTTTCGCGCCGCTGCGACTTAGCCGGGCGGGCGGGTGATCGCACCCTCGGAAGCCGAACTGACCAACGCCGCGTACTTGGCAAAGACGCCGCTCGCGTAACGCGGCGCAGGCGCCTTCCAAGCGGTGAGTCGTGACTCGATCTCCTCGTCCGAAAGCTCGGCCCTGAGCTCGCGTGCCTCGACGTCGAGAACGATCATGTCATCCTCGCGCAGGGCGGCGATCGGGCCTCCGCGAGCGGCTTCGGGCGAAACGTGAGCGGCCATGAACCCGTGCGTAGCACCCGAGAAACGCCCGTCGGTGAGAAGCGCGACCGAGTCATCCAGCCCCTCGCCGGCGAGAGCGGCCGTGACCGCCAGCATCTCGCGCATTCCGGGGCCGCCAGCCGGGCCTTCGTAACGGATCACGACCACGTCACCGGCGCTCACCTTGCCGGCCTTGACGGCTGCGAAACACTCTTCCTCGGAGTCGAAAACACGCGCCGGGCCGCGATGAAAAGTGCGCTCGTGGCCGGCCAGTTTGACGACGCAACCCTCGGGCGCGAGATTGCCTCGGAGGATTGCGAAGCCACCGCGTTTCTGAAACGGCTCGTCGATCTTGGCGACGACCTTCTGGTCCTCGGATTCGCTGGCCGAGAGAACGATCTCGCCCAGCGTCCGCCCGTCCACGTTGCGGGCGCTCAGGTGAAGGAGGTCGCGCTTGGCGAGCTCGCGGGCCAGCAGCGCGCAGCCGCCCGCAGCGTAAAGGTCGGTTGCCACGTACTCGCCGCCGGGTTTGAGGCTGGCGATAACCGGGGTGCGCGCGGCGATCTCTTCGAAATCGTCGATCTGGAGCGGAATGTCAGCCTCGAGCGCGATCGCGAGCAGGTGTAGGACGCCGTTGGTGGAGCCGCCGCTGGCAGCCACCGAGGTGATCGCGTTCTCGAGCGCCTCGCGGGTCACGATCTGCTTGGGAGTGATGTTCTCGCGCACGAGCTTCATCACGAGCTCGCCGGCGTTATAGGCGGCGGCGCTCTTCCCCCGCTCGGCCGCCGGCACCTCGTTCAGCCCGGCCGGGCTGATACCGAGAAAATCGAGCGCCATCGACATCGTGTTAGCCGTGAACTGACCGCCACAGGCGCCGGCGCCCGGGCAGGCGAGCGTCTCCAGCTCGTGTAGGTCGGCGCCCGTCATCTTCCCGACGGCGTGTGTCCCGACCGCCTCGAACACGTCCTGGATGGTCACGTCCTTACCGCGCCACTTGCCTGGGGCGATCGAGCCGTTGTAGAGCACGAGCCCCGGGATATCGAGCCGCAGAAGAGCCATCACGGCCGCCGGAATCGTCTTGTCGCAGCCAACCAAGCAGACCAGCCCGTCGAACATGTGGCTGTAGGCGACGAGCTCGATCGAGTCGGCGATCACCTCGCGCGAGACGAGCGATCCACGCATGCCCGGTGTACCCATGGTGACCCCGTCCGAGACGGCGATCGTGTTGAACTCAACCGGCATGCCGCCCGCGTTGCGAATGCCTTGCCGAACGTGCTCGGCCAACTCGCGCTGGTTGTAGTTGCAGGGCATCGTCTCGATCCACGTCGACGCAATGCCCACGAGTGGCTTGGCAAGATCGTCGTCGGTGAAGCCGATGGCCTTGAAGTAGGAGCGAGCAGGCGCGCGGTCGGGGCCGTCGGTGAGGAGCCGGCTGCGTCTCTTGGCGGGATCGGACGGGAGGTCGTAGAGGCTGCTCATGCCTTTGATCGTAGCCTTTGACTGCTGCCGCTCACAACGAGCCAGTAGCGAGATCCCGACCCGTGTATTTCCCGAATGGCTTTTCGGAAAAATCTAGAAAACGCCGGCGCCGGCGGCGGCGACGGGCATGGCCAGCACCCTGCAGTCCGAGAAACGCCGCGTCAGCTCCTCGGCACAGGCACTCGTTTCTTCGTGCCTTCCCCAGACGATGACCGTCGGGCCCGAGCCCGAGAGAGTGACCCCAACCGACCCGCGTGCCGGCTTTTCCTGGAGCTGGGAGAGAATCGGCGCTGCCAGCGAGCGGTACGGCTCGTGCAGGCGATCGTGGAAGGCGGCCGTGAGCAAATCGGTATCGCCGCTTGCCAGGCCGGCACCGAGCAGAGCGGCGCGACCGCCCGAGAAAGCGGCATCGGCATGCGCGACCGTACCCGGGAGTCCGGCCCGAGCCACGATCGTCTCGACACTGTGCTCGGGAATGACGGCGATCGGAGCGAGAGGAAGCGAATCGGCAACACGGCGGGCATGCCACAACCCCTCTTCCTCCCACGAGAGCGTTGCGCCGCCGTAAAGGCAGGCAGCGAGATTGTCGGCGTGTGACTCTAGCCGGGCCGCGAGAGGGAGCAATTCGGCTGGATCCAGGTCGACTCCCTCCCAGAGACAGGCGGCGACCAGACCGAGTGCGATCGTGGCCGAGCTGGAGCCGAGCCCGCGTGCGAAGGGGATTCGGTTGAGGAAGCGGAAGTGCTTGCCCTCGACATCGGCGACCAACGCGAAGGCGCGCAAACCGAGGTGGTTTGCATCCCTCGGGGTTTCGGAGACGCCCTCGCCTTCGACCTCGACAAGGGTGCTCTCTGCCTCGCTCACCTCGAGCTCGTTCCACAGCTCGAGCGCCATTCCGGCGCAGTCGAAGCCCGGCCCGAGGTTGGCGCTCGTCGCCGGGGCTCGAACGCGAATGCTCACTTCGCGGAGCCTGGGATCGAGTAACAACCGGCATCGATCGCGGCCGGACCCCGCTCCATCACGCCCACCCGAGCTCCGAGATCCCACGTCGCGAGATGACCGGGAAGGCCGCCGCGATCTCACGACTCTCGGACAGGCGACCAATCTCCTCGAGAGCACTATCGACAGCGCCGTAGGCCGCCTCGTGCGAGATTACATGGAGGATGGCACCGCCTTCGATCTGGGCCTGAACTAGGCGCGCCACCGAGACACCATGAGCCGCCAGGCGCTCGGCGACACGAGCCAGCACACCCGGGCGATCGTCCACCGCGATCTGGAGGTAGAACGGCGAGCACAGCTCTCCCGCCGGAAGCTGGTCGAGCGTGCGCCAGCAGGCATCGTTGTGAAGAAAGCCGGTGCCCGTAGTGCCGATGATGCTGACCATGTCGGCGATCACGGCCGAGGCGGTCTCGATTCCCCCGGCGCCTGGCCCCTCGAGCGTGATCTCGCGGATCGCATCGCCCTGGAGCATGACGGCGTTGAACGGGCCCTCCACCGAGGCGAGCGGATGAGCGCGATCGACAAGCGCCGGCGAGACGCGAACGTCGTAACGATCGTCGACCAGAGTCGCCCGCCCGACGAGGCGGATGACCATTTCCATCTGCTTCGCCGCACTCACGTGCGCCGAGGTGATGTGCTCAACACCCTCGAATTGGACGTCCGCGAGCGTCACGCGCGAGCCGAAGGCCACCGTCGCCAGGATCGCCATCTTGGCAGCCGCGTCGGCGCCGGAGACGTCCTCGGTCGGGTCCATCTCCGCGTAGCCGTGACGCTTCGCCTCGGACAGCGCCTCCTCGTACGATGCGCCGAGCTCCATCTGCGTGAGGATGTAGTTGGTGGTGCCGTTGACGATGCCGAGGATCTGGTGGACGTTCGTCACCACCAGCGACTCGCGCAGCACCTTGATCACCGGGATCGCAGCGCAGACCGAAGCCTCGAAGCGGAGTTGAACACCGGCGCCCTGGGCAGTCGAGAAGAGCTCGGCGCCGCGTTGAGCGAGCAGCTGCTTGTTCGCGGTCACGACCGGCTTGCCGCTCCGGAGCAGGCGCAGGATGTAGTCGTGGGTGGGATCGAGCCCGCCCATCACCTCAGCGACAAGCGTGATCTCGGAGTTGTCGGCGATCTCGGCGAACTCGGTCGTCAGTATTCCTGCAGCGGCCGGAAAGTCTCGCTCCTTGCTCAGGTCGCGAACGAGCGCCTTGACCACGCGCAGGTGATAGCCGGTGACGCGCTCGATGTCGTCGGCGTTCTCGTGCAGAAAGCGGTTGACCGCCGCCCCTACGGTTCCGTAGCCGAGCAGGGCGACGGGAACGTCAACGGGCGCCATCGGATCCAGCGCCCATCAAGCCCTCGCGACCAGCCAGCGATCGCAACTCCTTGCCGACTTTCTCCACCGGATGCTTAGCCGCCTCTTCGCGCAGGCGCAAGAAGTTTGGCCTTCCAGCCTCCTCCTCGGCGATCAACTCCTTGGCGAATTGCCCGCTCTGGATCTCTCCGAGGATCTCCTTCATGCGCGCCTTTACGCCCGCATCGATGATGCGCGGGCCGCGTGTGAAATCGCCGTACTCGGCAACGTCCGAGATCGAGTAGCGCATGTACTCGAAGCCGCCCTCGTAGATCAGGTCGACGATCAGCTTCAGCTCGTGGATGCACTCGTAGTAGGCGATCTCGGGCTGGTAGCCGGCCTCGACCAG
>PMXT01000023.1 GCA_003170995.1 Actinomycetota bacterium
TGCTTCATCCTCTCGGCCGAGGACGACATGGAGTCGATCCTGGACTGGATCAAGCGTGAGGGGATCATCTTCCGCGGCGGCTCAGGCGCCGGGATCAACCTCTCGCGCCTGCGCGCCTCCCAGGAGCAGCTCACCAAGGGCGGGCACGCCTCCGGGCCCGTCTCCTTTATGCGCGGCGCCGATGCCTCCGCGGGCACGATCAAGTCGGGTGGCAAGACGAGGCGCGCGGCCAAGATGGTGATCCTCGACGTAGACCACCCCGACATCGAGGAGTTCATCTGGTGCAAGGCCAAGGAGGAGCGCAAGGCGCGCGTGCTCGAGGCGGCCGGCTACGACATGTCGCTCGACTCGCCCGACTGGGCCTCGATCCAGTACCAGAACGCCAACAACTCGGTGCGCGTCACCAATGCCTTCATGCAGGCGGCCGACGACGACGCCGACTGGAACCTGACCGCACGGGTAGACGGCTCGGTGCTCGCGGCAACCAAGGCGCGCGAGCTGCTGCGTCAGATCGCTGCCGCCGCCTGGGAGTGCGCCGACCCGGGCATCCAGTACGACACGACCATCAACAGCTGGCACACGGTCCCCAACTCGGGGCGAATCAACGCCTCCAACCCGTGCTCGGAGTACATGAGCATCGACGACTCGGCCTGCAACCTGGCCTCGCTCAACCTGATGAAGTTCCTCCGCGAGGAGGACAGCGAGCTCAACATCGAGGCCGTCGAGCACGCGGTCGACGTCGTCTTCCTGGCTCAGGAGATCTTGGTCGGCTACTCCAGCTACCCGACGTCCGAGATCGAGCGCAACGCCCGCGCCTTCCACCAACTCGGGCTCGGCTACGCCAACCTGGGCGCGCTCTTGATGGCGCGCGGCCTACCCTACGACTCCGACGAGGGCCGCGCTTACGCCGCCGCGGTGACGGCGCTCGTGACCGGCCGCGCCTACCGCAAGTCGGCCGAGATCGCCGCTCGGATGGGCACCTTCGCGGGCTACCAGAAGAACACCGGCGCGATGCTCAGCGTCATCTCCAAGCACCGGGCCGCAGTCGGCAACATCGAGCACGAGAGCTCGGTGCCGCGCGAGCTGCTGTCCTCCTGCCGCAAAGCCTGGGACGAGGCGCTCGACCTGGGCGAGGCGCACGGCTTCCGTAACGCCCAGTCAACCGTGCTCGCCCCCACTGGAACGATCAGCTTCATGATGGACTGCGACACCACCGGCATCGAGCCCGACTTCTCGCTCGCCAAGTCGAAGAAGCTGGTCGGCGGCGGCGAGATCACGATCGTGAACAAGACGGTGCCGATGGCACTCGAGAAGCTCGGCTACTCGCCCAGCGAGGGCGCCGAGATCGAGGCCTACATCGACGAGCGCAACTCGGTCGTCGGCGCGCCTCACCTGAAGAACGAGCACTACCCGGTATTCGATTGCGCGGTCGGCGAGCGCCCGATCCACTACCTCGGCCACGTGAAGATGATGGGCGCCGTTCAACCTTTCATCTCGGGCGCGATCTCCAAGACCGTGAACATGCCCGAGTCGGCGACCGTCGAAGACGTCTCCCAGCTGATCGAGGACGCCTGGCGACTGGGCGTCAAGGCGATCGCCATCTATCGCGAGGGCTCCAAGCTCGCGCAACCGCTTTCGGGCAAGGGCGACAAGAGCGCCGCCGCCCTGGCTCCCGCCGCCGCGCTCGTTGCCGCGCCAAAGCGTCACCGCCTACCCGACGAGCGCACCGAGGTCGGGCGCAAGTTCCGGGTCGGCGACTACGAGGGCTACATCCACGTCGGCGTCTACGACGACGGTTCGGCCGGCGACGTCTTCGTCGACATCGCCAAGGAGGGCACCACCCTGGCCGGGCTGATGAACGCCTTCATGATCGCCGTCTCGCTCGGGCTCCAGTACGGCGTGCCGCTCGAGGTTTTCGTCTCCAAGTACTCGCACATGCGCTTCGATCCCGCCGGTCCCACGAACGATCTCGACATCCGCATCGCCAAGTCACTCCCCGACTACATCTTCCGCTGGCTCGGCAAGCGCTTCCTACCTGTCGACCAACAGGAAGAGCTCGGCATCCTCTCGCCCGAGGTGAGAGCCAGAATGGCCCAGGCCTACACGAACGGCGGCACGGCCGGCCAGGGCGGAGACCCGGCCCCGGCCGAGGCTCTTCCGCCCGGCCAGAAGGCGCTCTTCAACAACTGGGAGGACGCCGTCGAATGCGCCCGCTGCGGCGGCCGTATGGTCAGGACGGGTAGCTGCTACACCTGCCGCGACTGCGGGACGAACACGGGCTGTAGCTGAGATGTAGGCGGCACTTGTATGCCAGCGGAAAAGACACACTCCGGGAGCCGAAACGATACGAGAGTGTCCGTAGCCTCCGATAAACAGTTGAGACCGGGCGCAGAGATGCGCCCGGTCTACTTCTAGGGGCCGGACAGTGGCGCGGCGTCCGCACTGGTGGCACCACTTACAGGCGAGCAAGCAGGAGGCCCTGCTCGCAGTTGACCTCTACAACCAGTCACGCCGGGAGCGCCGACTGGAGGCGTTCGTGGTGCATATGCACATGGCGTGGTTGTACTTGCTCCAAGCGCGGTTCGAGCGCGATGGGATCGACTTCTGGGACCGCGATAAAAACGGCCGGCGCTTGCGCGGCAAGGACGGCCAGTTCCACGCCTGGGAACTGGCGCGCTGCGTAAAGGAGCAATTCCCGCAGACGAACGACTCCATCCGCAGCAACGTCGAGTTCTTCATCGGCTTCCGTAACCAGATCGAGCACCACTACGCGCGGCTACTGGAAGCGATCGTCGCTGGCAAGTGCCAGTCGCTGATCCTCAACTTCGAGTCGACACTTGTCGCACTGTTCGGCCAAGAAGAGGGGCTTTCGGACGAGCTGCGCTTCCCCGTGTTCCTAAGCTCGCTCACAGAGAGCGCCGTCGAAACCCTAAAGCGGACGTACAAGCGGCTGCCGCGGCATCTTACACGGTACGTAGAGGAGTTCGACGCAACGCTTCAAGAAGAAGTCAGAAATGACTATCGCTACGACTTCCGCGTCCTGCTCATCCTGCAGACGGGGCCGAAGACCGAAGCCGACGTCGCCATGCGCTTCGTCCGGCTCGACGAGTTGCCGGAAAAACAGCGCGCTGACCTCGATGTCGTGCAGACGATCGTGCGCGAGAAACAGGTGCCGGTACAGAACGCCGGTAAGCACAAGCCATCCGCCGTCTCCCGCGAGGTCAGGAAGGCGCTCGGCGTGAAGTTCCACCACACCAGTCACCATTCCCGCGCCTGGCGCTATTACAAGGTACGGCCGGAGAGCGGCGCTGCAAACCCCGAGCGTACGAAGTCGCAGTACTGCGTCTTCGACACGGTGCACGGCGACTACGTCTACACGGACGCCTGGGTCAAGCATCTCATCAAGGAGATGAGTGACCCCAAGAAGTTCGAAAAGGTTACTGGTCACCCGCCGGTCAGCGTGACGATCTCGCCGTCGGTGCCTGAGACCGTCGCCTCATGACGTACGCGAAAGTCACCGTTCGTAGCTCGGAATATGAAACGTGGCTTGAAGTTATCGGCGTGGGTCGAATTCCTGTCAGCGAGATCATTGACGACGATTTCACCGGCCCCGTCGAGGTCGTCGCGAAGGCGAGCCTTACGAGCCTTCGGGCGGCGCTAATCGCCTATGCAGGCACCGAATCACCGCCTCCGCGATCGATCACGATCGACGATCCAAAAACGGGCAAGCCCAGCGTCATCTGGTTTCCGCAATCGTCGTCGCCTGAAAGGTGTGCTGTCGAGGTGGTCGATGTTCCGACGAACAAGTTCTTTGAGAGGAAAACGTACGAGTTTCTCCCCGAGCCCGTCGCGATCACGCTTCTGGACGGCGGTGTTCTCGCGGTACGAGTCGGATTCGTACTTGAGGGCGAAGAGGAACCAGAACCAGAACTTCTCACGGCCGTCTTGGGGCCACTCCTGCGACAGACTAAGTCAGCAGTA
The DNA here is from genome assembly GCA_003170995.1 of Actinomycetota bacterium. Lineage (GTDB taxonomy): Bacteria > Actinomycetota > Thermoleophilia > Gaiellales > Gaiellaceae > Fen-549. The sequence goes on from PMXT01000023.1 coordinate 3,982, forward strand.
GCGCACTTCGATCTCGAGGCTCAGGGTGAGGTTGATTATCGGCGCACCTCCGATGTGCATCACCCAGACTTCTGGAACGTGCACGTATACATCTCAGTTCCTACGCGAGGCCGAAGTGCGGAGTCGGCTCTGAGTATCGGGAGTGACGCTCTCGCCCTACTTGAAGCCGCGGAGAACGGTTCTTTGACCCGTAGGACCGCCGACGTCTTGGTTCAGTCAGGGCGCGCAGAACTCCTTGTTGGCCAACCAGAAGGGGCCTGGCTGGAATGCAAGGAACAGCCGTACGGGGCCGATGAGCGGGCGCAGTATGAGCTCGCGAAGGACGTCTCGTCGTTTGCGAATTCCGCTGGCGGAGGCTTGATCCTGATTGGCCTCCGTACCCGAAAAGTCCGTGGAACCGACACGATCACGGCGGTCTCTCCCGTGCCAGCTGATGACCGCCGAGTTGATCGCTATCGGAAATGGCTTGCTCGCCGCGTCCACCCTCGCGTGGTCGACCTGGCGATTCGCGAGATCGACTACGGACGCGGGCGCATCCTCGTCATCTCCGTGCCCCCGCAACCCAAGGCCCTCCAGCCCTTCTTCGTTAGGGGGGCTTTCCGCGACGGGAAGATAGCGGGCAGCAACATTGCGATCTTCATTCGGAGTGGTGACGCCGTGGTCACAACGAGCGTCGAGGAGTTCCACGCACTTGTCGTCGCTGGCCGCGCCGCTCTCGGATACATGCCGCCAACGGAATCGGGCGGTTGAGTATCGACTGACATTCTGCTGTTACCCAACATCTGGATAGAACTCCCGCTCGCTGGAGATCAGCCGCCTCGGGGGCGCCATTCGTGCGCCGGCAGCTGGCGCCCGGCGCGTGCTAGCGGGTGCTCCGGATTTCGACCCTCTCGTTCATCGCAGCTCGTCCTACGGCTCCACCGCTCTGCCGGGCTAACATCAGGTTGTTGAGACGACGCTGGCTTCTTCCACTGGCACTCGCGCTAAGCGCCGCCTTCCTGCTGGCCAGCCAGGGATCGAGCGCTGAGCGCCTACAGCAACCCACGCTCGCTCAACTAGTCGGTCAGCATCTCCTCGTGCGCATGAAGGGCTCGACGCCGAGCGCGTCACTGCTTGGCCGGATCAAGCGCGGCGAGATCGGCGGCGTCGTGCTGTTCAAGGAGAACACCCGCGGGCCGAGCGGGGTCAAGGGTCTGATCGCGAAGCTTCAGACGGCAGCGCGGACGGGCGGGCAGCTTCCGCTGCTGATCGCCGTTGACCAGGAAGGCGGCGGCGTCAAGCGGCTCCCGGGGCCGCCCACCAAGGCGTTGTCGAAGATGAATAGCGTGTCCACGGCTCACGCGCAGGGGCTGGCGACCGGGCGCTATCTGCACCGGCTCGGCATCGGCCTCGACCTCGCGCCCGTCCTCGACGTGCCGGCTTCAGCTCGAGCGTTCATCGCTTCACGCGCGTTCTCGAGCAAGAAGACGGTGGTCGCCTCGCGCGGGACAGCCTTCGCAAAAGGCCTGATCGATGGCGGCGTCGCCGCCTCGGTCAAGCACTTCCCCGGTCTCGGCAGGCTTCTTCAAAGCACCGACTACCACCCGGGGCACATCCACGCCAGTCGGAGCGCCCTCGCCCGCGATCTGTATCCGTTCAGGAGGGCGATCGACGCCGGCGCGCCGGCTGTGATGGTCGGAACCGCGGCCTACCGCGCGTATGGGGGAAGGTTCCCGGCTGCCTGCTCGCCGAGGATAGTCAGCGGACTACTGCGCCAGACCCTCGGCTTCGAGGGCGTGACGATCAGCGACGATCTCAATACCGCCGGCGCCCGGCCGCTGCTGCCGTTTCCGGAATCGGCCGTCCGGGCTGTGAAAGCCGGCATCGACATGATTTTTGTCTCCGGCGCCGATGCGAACGGTAGCGATGCGGTCGGTAGACGGGCTTACGCCGCTCTCCTGGGCGCTGCCCGGCATGGGGCCATCTCGCGATCGCAGTTACAGGCCTCGTACGACCGCATCCTGGAGCTCAAGCAGCAATATGCGGGAGCTTCCTGACTCGCATCTCGCACAGGCCGAGCGCGAGCAACAACCGCGCTACTCGCGACGAGTCAGACTAATCCGCCAGCCGCCGCAACAAACGCCGTCACCAGCGGATGTGGATCATCCGGCTTGTAGCGCGCCTGGGGCACGTAGAGCGTGGCGATGAAGAAGGGGTGCTCGGGTAGCTCGAGCACCCGCGCCGCGCCGACGGTGCTGGTTCCGCTGATTGCGAGACCTCGCTCCTCGATCGCGGACTGGTACCTCGGATTGAGCCCGAAGCCGCAGAAGAAGGGCTCGACGGCCGCGGAAGCCCCGTAGATGGCCTCGGTACGGGAGCCCGGATGGAAGAAAACCTCGTACTCGTGATCGGCGAGCGAGACGGGAAGTCTGACCACCGCGAACTCGCGGGCGTTTGGATTCGATTCCTCGTGATCGGCTCTCTCGATGCCGAGCACATCGCGCACGAACTCGACCGCCACGTGCTGGAAGCCGCCACAGGTGCCAAGCAGCGGCACGTCCCGCTCGCGCGCGACCCGAATCGCCTTGAGCGCGCCGTCCATGCTCCGGTAGGGGCTACCGGGCGCGATCAGGAGCCCGGCGTAGGAGACGAGCTCGGCATCGCTCATCTGCTCGGCCGTCTCGGTCGCCAGCCACTCGAAGCGAAGCGGGGGCTGGACAGCGTGCTCCAGCGCCCGCTGCGTCGCCTTGTGCGTCGGGCGCTCGGCGCCGTAGTCACCAACGACGGCGATCGTCTTCTTGTTGGCGGCCGTGTTGTTCACGATTCACCTCTTTCGCGCTACCTGGCCAACGGGCGCTTCATTGCGGCAACCACATGCTACGCCGTCCCGAGAGCCTATTCCGCTAGGCCCACACGCCCGACACGGCCGATTCGCGGCGCTGGCGGCCGCTGGACTACTTCGCACTCGACACGGCGCCGGCGATCTCGGTGTCGTGATCCGCTCTATCGTCACGACGGATACGACGACGACGATCGGGATGGGTGGAGCCGTGGCAACGCTCTATCACACCCGGTCGACGGGTCGTCATTCTGATTCGAGTTTTTAGGTGGGAGGCAGTTCCCTGCGCGTCGGGGTATCGTCACAGATCGTACGTAAGTGATTCGCGAGCAATCGGCGGCGAGGCGGGCCGAGACGGAGGGCGAATAGACCGTGTTCTCACAAAGAGTTTCAGGTGCACGTGCTCAGATAGTCGGAAAGCCAGAACGAATCGTTGCTCTCGTTCTGATCCTCGCCGGAGTTGTGGTCTCACTAACAGTCTTGATCGTCTTCGCGACCGGTGGACGAGCGTCGACCATCAACCTCACGCGGCAACTGATCGGTCACTCCGTGCGCGGGCGGGCGATCTACGCCTACGAGTCGGGTGATCCGCTCGGGTCAACAGTTCTCGTCGTCGGATCGATCCACGG
>PMXT01000027.1 GCA_003170995.1 Actinomycetota bacterium
GCAATCCGCGCGGGACGCGCATCTTCGGGCCGGTCGCCCGGGAGTTGCGCGAGAAGAATTTTATGAAGATCGTGTCCCTGGCACCAGAGGTCTTGTGATGGCAACCGGCAAGCTCAAAATCAAGAAGGGCGATCTAGTCGAGATCGTCAGCGGCAAGGATCGCGGCAAGCAGGGCCGTGTCATCGAGGCGCGCCCGAGCGAGCGCCGAGTCCTTGTCGAGAACCTGAACCAGATCAAGCGTCACACGCGCCCGCGAGCGATGAAAGACGCCAGCCGCATGGGCAGCCCACAAGTCGTGCCCGGTGGGATCATCGAGAAGTCGGCTCCAATCGACATCTCGAACGTGATGATCGTATGTCCCGTCTGTAACAAGACAACGCGGGTCGGCGTGAAGATCGTCGAGCGCAAAGGCGAGACCACAAAGGTGCGCGTGTGCCGACGCGATGACTGCGGTCAGGAGATCGACAAGTGAGCCCCAAGCAGAAGACCAACAGTTACGTGCCTCGGCTCAAGGAGCGCTACGAGGGTGAGCTGCGAACGAAGCTCAAGGAGGAGCTAGGCCTGAGCTCGATCATGCAGGTGCCCAAGCTGGCGAAGATCACGCTCAACATGGGTGTCGGCGAAGCCAAGACCGACGCCAAGGTGCTCGACTCAGCGCTCGACGAGCTGACCATCATCGCCGGCCAGCGCCCTCAGGTACGGCGTGCGCGCATGTCGATCGCGGCCTTCAAGCTGCGAGCCGGCATGCCCGTCGGCGCCAAGGTAACTCTGCGAGGAGCCCGCATGTACGAGTTCCTCGATCGGCTCGTCTCGGTGGCGTTGCCGCGCATTCGCGACTTCCGCGGGCTCGATCCGGGCTCGTTCGATGGTCGCGGAAACTACTCGCTCGGTATTCGCGAGCAGGTCATCTTTCCCGAGATCAACTACGACGACGTCGTCCAGATTCGAGGGCTCGACGTCACGATCACAACCACGGCCGAAAGCGATGAGACGTCACTAGCGCTTTTACGTGGTATGGGCTTGCCATTCGCCACAGAAAGAAGGGAACGTGGCTAAGAAGTCACTTGTAGTCAAGCAATCAAGGCCCCACCGCTTCAGCACACGCGAGTATTCGCGTTGCCAGCGCTGCGGCCGCCCACGCGCGGTTTTCCGCAAGTTCAAGCTCTGCCGTATTTGCCTGCGCGAGCTTGCTCACGAAGGTGTCATTCCTGGGATGACCAAGAGCTCCTGGTAGGAGGGTGCGACCGTGCAGACCGATCCAATAGCCGACATGCTGACCCGTATCCGCAACGCCAACAAGGCGCTGCAGGAAGAGGTACGCATGCCGACCTCGCGCATCAAGGAATCGATTGCGCGCATCCTCGTGGAAGAGGGCTACGTTCGCGACTTCCGCGTCGAGAAGGGTGAGAGCTTCGATTCACTGGCCATCCAGCTCAAGTTCGGGCGAAACCGCGAGCGGGTCATCACCGGCCTGCGTCGCATCTCGCGCCCCGGACGCCGCGTATATGCCAAGGGCGATCGCCTACCGCGGGTACTCGGTGGCATGGGCACCGCTATTCTTTCCACCTCCAAGGGCCTCATCACGAGCCGCCGCGCTCAAGAGGAAGGCATCGGAGGCGAGGTCATCTGCTTTGTTTGGTGATAACCGGCGAGGGTCTGGCGATTCGCGCCAGACAGAGAGTGAAGGACGTTAACTGACGTGAGTCGTATTGGGAGAAAGCCGATCGAGGTACCGAGCGGAGTCACCGTTACGATCACGCCTGGGCGCGTCGAGGTGAATGGGCCTCTGGGCACCCTCTCGCAGGCCGTGCCGCAGCGGATGAAGATCGAGCAAGATGCGGGGCAGGTCGTTGTGGTCAGGCCAACCGATCGCGGCGAGGATCGAGCTCTGCACGGCCTCACCCGTACGCTAGTCGCCAACATGGTCGAGGGAGTTGCCAACGGTTTTTCCAAGCAGCTCGAGATCCAGGGAGTTGGCTACCGCGCGGCACTCAAGGGACAAGACCTCGAGCTCGCCGTCGGCTACTCGCACTCGGTCGTTATCAGGCCGCACGTCGGTATCGACTTCGAAGTCCCCTCCCCTACCCAGATTGTCGTCAAGGGAACCGACAAGCAGATGGTGGGACAGATGGCCGCCGAGATTCGTGCCGTGCGCCCGCCCGAGCCCTACAAGGGTAAGGGCATTCGCTACGTTGGCGAGTACGTGCGCCGGAAGGTTGGTAAGAGAGCATGAGTAGTAGTCTCAGCACCCGGGAAGCCCGTATTCGCCGCCATCGGCGCGTGCGCAGCAAGGTTGTCGGTACGGCCGAGCGTCCGCGCCTGGTTGTCTTCCGCTCCAATCGGGGCATCTCGGCGCAGCTCGTGGATGACGGGCGCGGGCGCACGCTTGCGGCGGCGGCCTGGACGAGCCTGCCCAAGAGCTTCAAGGGCAACAAGACCGCCCAGGCAGCCGAGGTCGGAAAGCGCCTGGCAGCGAGCGCGAGCAAGGCCGGGGTCGAGACCTGCGTCTTCGATCGCGCCGGCTACCTCTACCACGGTCGTGTCAAGGCGCTCGCGGAAGCGGCGCGCGAAGGAGGACTCAAGTTTTGAGCAACTTAGAAGCATCCGAGCCACGCGAGCTCAAGGAACGTGTGATCGAGATCAACCGCGTCGCCAAGGTGGTCAAGGGCGGTCGGCGTTTCTCCTTTACCGCGCTGGTGGCGATCGGCGACGAGGTCGATCGTGTCGGGGTTGGCTATGGAAAGGCGCGCGAGGTGCCACTCGCAATCACCAAAGCTGTCGAGGACGCCAAGAAGAACCTCTTTACCGTGCCCAAGCACCGCACGACGATCACGCACGGGACGATCGGGAAGTTCGATGCGGCGCGCGTGATGCTCAGGCCCGCCAGCGAGGGTACCGGTGTCATCGCCGGCGGCGGTGTGCGAGCGGTGCTCGAGCTGGCCGGGATCCACGACATTCTCGCCAAGAGCCTTGGTACCACCAATCCGATTAACATGGCCAAGGCGACCGTGAACGCTCTCAAGAGCCTGCGCCGGCCGGAAGATGTTGCACGCATCCGCGGCAAATCCATAGCCGATGTGCTGCCACCGCGACGGCCTACCGAAACAACGGAGGCATCTGCCTGATGGCTCGCCTGCGCATCACCCAGACCAAGAGCGTGATCACCGAGAGCCCCCAGCACCGGGGGACGTTGCGCGCGCTTGGGCTCAGACGCATCGGCCGCTCGGTTGAGCATGAGGAGAGCCCTCAACTGGCCGGCATGCTCAAGAAGGTCAACCATCTCGTCAAGGTCGAGGAGTTGCGATGACGGGCGAGCTCAACCTCTCCAATCTATCTCCGGCCCAGCCGCGTAAGGCGCGCAAGCGCATCGGACGCGGCCAGGGCTCGGGTAAAGGGCGCTACTCCGGGCGCGGGCTCAAGGGCCAGAAGTCGCGTGCCGGCTCACACAAGATGCGCCCGGGTTTTGCGGGCGGCCAGATGCCGTTGGTCATGCGCCTCCCCAAGCTGCGTGGCTCGACATCGAAGGACGCCATGCCCGTCGGCCCCTTTCGCACCGAGACTCAACCGGTCAACGTTCGCGATCTCGAGCGCTTTGACGCGGGGACCGATGTGACCCCAGAGCTGATGCTCGCGCACGGGCTCGTCTCGAGCTCTCGCATCGACGTGAAGGTGCTGGGTGACGGCGAGCTGACCAAGAAGCTGACAGTCACGGCGCATCGTTTCTCGGGCAGTGCGCGGGAGAAGATCGAGAAGGCGGGCGGTAAGGTTGTTTGCTTGCGCGAGGCGGTCGCCAAGGCCCCGGCGAAGCGCGCCAAGGCGAAGCCGAAGCCGAGCGAAGAGACAGCTCCGGCCGAGGCGCCGGCCGCCGAGCCAGAGGAGTAGCGAGGACGCATGCTCTCCTGGCTCGCCAATGCCTGGAAGGTTCCCGAGCTTCGTAAGCGCGTCCTCTTCACCGCGCTCATCCTTGCGCTCTACCGGCTCGGCTCCTGGATGCCGGCCCCCGGGGTCGACTCCGCGAAGATCAAGCAGGCCTTCGAGAATCAGAACGGCACCGTTTTAAACCTGCTCAACATGTTCTCGGGCGGAGCGCTCTCGAAGTTTTCACTCTTCGCGCTCGGGATCATGCCCTACATCACGGCCTCGATCATCATGCAGCTCATGACGGCGGCTGTTCCCAGGCTCGAGCAGCTACAGAAAGAAGGCGAGTCCGGCTACGCGAAGATCACCCAGTACACGCGCTACTTCACCGTCGGCCTATCGTTGATCCAGGCGATCGGCTGGACATACCTCTTCCATCGCCAGGGCGACCTACCCGGGAACACGGGCCGCTACCTGCTGATCGTCCTCACGCTCACGGCCGGCTCGGTGCTCTTGATGTGGCTCGGCGAGCTGATCACGAAGCGAGGCGTCGGAAACGGAATATCGCTGCTCGTGTTCGCTTCGATCATCGATGGTCTCTACGGCGGCTTGCAGGTCTGGATCAACGGCGGCTCCAGCGAGCGTCTCTTCTTCCCGCTGCTTGTGCTCGGCGTCATCGTGGCGGTCGTCTTCGTCCAAGAAGGGCAGCGCAAGATCCCGATTCAATACGCGAAGCGCATGATCGGTCGCCGCATGACGACCGGCGGCTCGACTTACATGCCGCTGCGCGTGAACATGGCGGGCGTCATCCCGGTCATCTTTGCCGCGGCGATCATGTCCTTCCCGCCCACGATCGCGCTCTTCTTCCCGGGCACGCAGCATTTCATCAACAGCAACTTCAAGCCGACTAACACCTCCTATCTCGCTCTGGAGGCGATTCTGATCATCGGTTTCACGTTCTTCTACACCGCCGTTCAGTTCAATCCACTCGACCAGGCCGACAACCTGCGTAAAAACGGTGGCTACGTTCCCGGCATCCGGCCCGGCCCGCCCACGGCGCAGTATTTCGACCGCGTGCTGACGCGCCTCACCTTTCCGGGCTCGCTCTTCCTTGCTCTGGTTGCCATCTTTCCGGTGCTCGTGATCAAGTACTTCGGCTTCTCGCAGGCCAGTCGGCGCGCGCTCGGCGGAACATCGATCCTGATCGTCGTCGGAGTCGCCCTCGACACGATGCGCCAGATGGAATCACAGATGATGGCGCGCTCCTACGAAGGGTTCTTGAAGTGAGTGAGCTGAGCATCGTGATGTTGGGTGCTCCCGGCGCCGGCAAGGGAACGCAGGCGGTTCGTATTGCCGAGGCGCACGGCATTCCGCACATCTCGACCGGCGAGATGCTGCGCAGCGCGATCGCGGCCGGGTCGGAGTTGGGCCAGAAGGCGAAGGAGATAGTCGAGAGCGGAGCGTTGGTTCCCGACGAGCTCATCGTGGAGGTCATTCGCGAGCGTTTGTCTCAGCCGGACGCCAGTGGCGGCTTCGTCCTCGACGGATTTCCGCGCACGATCGGCCAGGTCGAGGCGCTCGATCTGCTTCTGGTCGAGCTCGCTCGTCCACTCGAGGTCGTGCTCGAGCTCGAGCTCGAGCAGGAGACCGCTGTGGAGCGCATGCTCGGGCGCGCGGCCGAGCAAGGTCGGGCCGATGACACTCCTGAGGTGATCAAGAATCGCTTCGAGGTTTATCGCCGTCAGACCGAGCCGCTCTCCAACTACTACCGCAGCAAGGGAATCCTTGTCGTCATCGATTCCTCGCCCAGCATGGACGAGGTGTTCGCCGAGATCGAGCGCGTACTCGACGGCGTCGCATGATCATCCGTAAGTCGCCACCCGAAATCGAGCGGATGGCGAAGTCCGGCGAGCTCGTCGCCCGCTCGCTTGCCGTGGTTGGAGCCGCGATTGCTCCGGGAGTCACGACCGCCGAGCTCGACGCTCTAGTCGAGGAGTTCATCCGCTCGCACGGCGCTGAGCCAACCTTCAAGGGCTACCGAGGCTACCCAGCGTCCATCTGCGCCTCGCCGAACTCTACGGTCGTACACGGTATTCCGGGCGGCTACAAGCTGGCCGAGGGGGACATTCTCTCGGTCGACGTCGGCGTGACGCTGAACGGCTTCGTTGGTGATGGTGCTTTCACCTTTCCGGTCGGCGAGATCACTCCGGAAGCACGCGAGCTTCTCGAGACCTGTCGAGCCGCACTCGCGGCTGGAGTGGAGCAAGCTCGGGTTGGGAACAGGCTCACCGATATCTCGCACGCCGTGCAGACGACGACCGAAAGCGCGCATTTCTCTGTCGTGCGCACGCTCGTTGGTCACGGTGTCGGCCGGGCCATGCACGAGGATCCGCAAATCCCGAACTACGGCGAGCCCGGGCGTGGCCCGGAGCTGAGGGAAGGCATGACACTGGCAATCGAGCCGATGATCACAGCCGGTTCGCCGGACGTCTACGTACACGAAGACGAATGGTCGATCTCGAGCGCGGACGATTCGCTCGCAGCGCACTTCGAGCACACGATCGCGATCACCGAAAGTGGACCGCGCATCCTCACGACGGCGCCAGATATCGATCTCGCGGCAATAGCTGGGCTTTTGGTGAGTTGACGGTGGTCGAGATGCGCGACGATGCGATCGTAGCTGCTACGATTGCCAACCGCGGCGCAGTGCGTCTGACTGTGCGTGCGTACCGTAGGCATCAGCGCGCTCCAATGAGCGCGGTTTCCGTGAGAAGGATGGCGAAGAGCGAAGAGAAAATCGAAGTAGAAGGAGAGGTCGTCGAGGCGCTTCCGAGCACAATGTTTCGGGTGCAGGTCGATGGCGGATATAGCGTGCTTGCGACCATCTCGGGAAAGATGCGTAAGCACTACATTAGGATCCTCCCCGGCGACAAGGTGAAGATCGAGCTCTCGCCTTACGACCTGACACGCGGCAGGATCACCTTCAGACACAGGTAAGGAAAATGAAAGTTCGTCCCTCCGTAAAACCGATCTGCGAACGTTGCCGGGTCATCAAGCGTCACGGTGTCGTGATGGTGATCTGCTCCAACCCCCGCCACAAGCAGCGGCAGGGCTGAGAAGGACTAGTCAATGGCACGTATCGCTGGCGTCAATCTGCCCAATCAGAAGCGACTCGAGATCGGGCTGACCTACATCTTCGGAGTCGGCCGTTCGGCGTCGCTCAAGATTTGCCGCTCGCTCGGACTCTCGCCCGACACCAAGATGCGCGATCTCACCGATGAGGAAGTCACCAAGCTCCGCAACTACATCGATCAGAACCTCGAGGTTGAGGGCGATCTTCGCCGCGAGCGCCAGCAGGCAATCAAGCGCCTGGTCGAGATCGGCTGCTACCGCGGTATCCGTCATCGTCGCGGCTTGCCGGTTAACGGTCAGAGGACGAAGACGAACGCACGCACTCGCAAGGGCCCGAAGAAGCTGATCGGTCGAGGCAAGAAGGGGAAATAGTTGGCACCTCCTAGAAAACCGACGCGCGGTCGTACGCGCCGCCGCGTCAAGAAGAACATCGCCATCGGCCAGGCTCACATCAAGACGTCGTTCAACAACACGATCGTCGCGCTGACCGATCGCGAAGGCGCCGTAATCGTCTGGGAATCGGCCGGCTCTGCGGGTTTCAAGGGATCGCGCAAGTCGACGCCTTTCGCCGCACAGGTGACGGCTGACTCTGCGGCGCGTAAGGGCATGGAGCACGGGTTGCAGAAGGTGGAGGTTTTCGTCAAAGGCCCGGGATCGGGTCGCGAGACGGCCATTCGTTCGCTTCAGGCCGCCGGGCTGGAGATCCTCTCGGTCAAAGACGTAACGCCGCAAGCTCACAACGGCGTTCGACAGAAGAAAAGGCGCAGGGTATAGGCGATGGCACGGAACCTAGGGCCAAAATGCAAGCAGTGCCGACGCGAGGGCCTCAAGCTCTTCCTCAAGGGCGAGCGCTGCCTGACCGAGAAGTGCGCTGCGGAGCGACGTAGCTATCCGCCGGGTGAGCACGGGCGCAATCGCATCAAGCAGAGCGAATACCTGCAGCAGTTGCGCGAGAAGCAGAAGGCACGCCGCTACTACGGACTGCTCGAGAAACAGTTCCGCGGCTACTACGAGAAGGCGGCACGCCGTTCGGGCATCACCGGCGAGAACCTGCTGCGCCTACTCGAGGCCAGACTCGATAACGTGGTCACGCGCCTCGGCTTTGCTTCCTCGCGCTCGCAGGCTCGCCAGCTCGTTCGACACGGGCACTTCCAGGTGAACGGGCGTCGAGTCAACATCCCGAGCTACCAGCTCAAACCCGAGGACGTGATCGCGATGCGGGCAGGCTCCGACGCCGAGCCGCTGATTCGCGATGCCACCGATCTCACCGCCTCAGTACCAGGCTGGATGCAGGCCGATCACGAAGGTTTGACGGGGACGATTTTGCGCTGGCCTGAGCGCGAGGAGATCGACACACAGGTGCAGGAATCTTTGATCGTCGAGCTCTATTCGAAGTAACCGACCGGGATACGTTTTAGGGAGAGGGAAAGGAACGGCAACTTGGCTACTCGTACGAGCCTCATGGAATTTAAGGTTCCCAAAATCGTCCACGAGGAAGTGGACGAGCGCCGCGGCATCTTCGTGATCGAGCCGCTCGATCGCGGTTTCGGCTACACGTTCGGGAACTCGCTACGGCGCGTGCTGCTCTCCTCGCTAGAGGGCGCCGCTGTCACTTCGGTGAAGATCGAGGGAGTCGCGCACGAGTTCACCACCATTCCCGGTGTGCGCGAGGACGTGACCGACATCGTGCTGAACGTCAAGTCGCTGGTGGTCAAGAACTACAGCGAGCAGACGCGCGTGGTGCGGATCGAAAAGAGCCAGAAGGGCCCCATCACCGGCGCCGACGTCCGCACCGACGAGCAGGTGGAAGTGATCAACAAGGACCACCTCATCGCCACGCTGACCGAGAATGTGCCCTTTTTGCTGGAAATGGTGGTGGAGAACGGCCG
>PMXT01000019.1 GCA_003170995.1 Actinomycetota bacterium
AATGAAGACCCGTCGACTGGGTGTGGTCGGTGGATGCGAGACAAAGACGAAGTGTCGCGCCGCCGAGCGCGGCCAGTGGGTGGAGTGCTTCGTTTCGTTTGGCGCTCTAGCAACCCACCCACGGGGCGGGGAACGGTATCGAGAAGAAGTGCACTAGAAAGTGTCGACTTCGCGCCGGAAGAACATCGCGACGTCGAGTGCGAGGTCGGGAAGTCGAGGGTTCTACAAAAGGATCTCGGCGGCCGTCTCGTGGCAACAGCCGCGCAGAATGAGCTCGACCGCGCGATGGAGATCGATCTCGCTATGTGCCAGATGCTCGGCCAGCGACAGCGGGTATCCGGCCTCGATGAGTACGTGCAGCCTCCAGCTGGCAACCCTGGCTTGCTCGCCATCGACCTCGATTGTTCTCGTCGGCTCCACCATTCGAAACGAATCCCGTGTAGCGCAGTTTGACGAAGCCGGCGGCTGGTACCGATGGGAGCGCTTTACTCACCGTTCGGGTCGAGCGCGCCGGACTTTTTCCGCACGCAACCTGCCCCGTCTCGGCGTCCTTCCCAGATCGACCTGACCGGGCTCTGGCATCTCCTTCAGAGTGGCATAGGTCAGGCCCTCTCGGGCCAGGAAGACCATGCCGATCCCTATCCCGACCGAGGCTTCGATCGCCTGCAAGCCGACGCCGAAGGCCACGCCATGGGCATAGGCGACACCATAGGAGAGGAGCGGCGCCGCCACAGCGGCCTGGTACAGACCCACATTCCCAGGCCAGAGCGGGAAGATTGTCGCGACGTTCAGAAGCAGTAGAACGATCCCAGCCGCCGCGAGCGGCGCGTGGATGTTGAACGCTCGCATGGCCGTGAAGACCGCCAACAGCTGCAGCGCCCAGCCGACGAACTGAAAAGCGACCGCGACCGCGGCAGCGAGCGGCGCGTGCATCACGCCGAGGCCTTGACGGGCCATTGCTATTAGCCGGCGCACGGGACCAACCCCGTCCAGCGGCGAGCGCCCTTGTCGACGAGCGCTCAAGACGGCTAGCACGAACAACGCCAGTCCGACGACCACGAACAGCTCCACTGTTGTCACGGCCCACTGGGGCAGGCGGGCGGTCAAGAACACGAACACGATCAACCCGAGCACCGGAAAGAGATCGAAAACCCGGTGAGCGAAAACCGTCCCCAGCAGAGTCGCCCAAACCCCCTTCCTCTTTCCGAAACGCCGCGTCAGCACGGCCACCCTGGCCACCTCCCCGATTCGGCCCGGCAGCACGGCGTTCGCGAACAACCCGACCGAGAAGGCCGAGATGACCGCGCGATAGCCCGGCCGCGGCGGCTCCACGGCTTGATCGATAACGGTTTTCCAGGCCAGCGCACGGGCGACGATAGAGAGGAAGTTCAGAGCTAGAGCCACGCCGACCCATCCCCACACCACCGAATCGAACGTGGAAGCGAGCTGCGACCAATCGGGGCCGTGCAGCCAGAGCGAGACCCCACCTCCGATCAAGAGCGCGAGCGCCACAGCGGCCGTAATGGCGAGCTTCGTCTTGCCGGGCACTCTCACGACTTCGCTGTCGTGTTGGTATCGAAACGGCCCTCGATTGCGAGCTCGTAGATCGAAAGCAGGCGCTTGGCGATGTCGCGCCAGTCGTAGCGCTCGCGAGCAATCTCCCTCGCGGCTTCGCCCATCCGCCGCCGTCGCGACTCGTCCTCCAGCAACCCGATCACCGCCTGCTCGAGCGCCTCGGCGTCACCTGGCGGTACGGCCACGCCCGCGCGCTCGTCCAAGACCTCGCGATAGCCGGGAATATCCGAGGCAACCACTGGCGTCGCGCAGGCGTAGGCGCGCGTCAGCACCATGCCGAAGCTCTCACCGCCTAGCGAGGGGGCGACCAGCAACTTCGCACTCGCCAGCTCGGCCGTCAGCTCCTCCTCACTCAGAAAGCCCGGCACGTCGAGCCCCTCCTCGTGCAGCCGGTGACGAGCCAGCAGGAGGCGCACCGAAAGCGGATCGGCGCCAATCACTCGCAAGGTAGCTCCCGTGCGCCGGTGGATCTCGGGCCAGGCGCGCAGCAGCGTCAGAAGACCCTTGCGCGGATCGTGCCGGCCGATGAAGAGAATCTTCGCCTCGCGCTCTTTCACTTCGGCCCGCTCGGGAATGAGAATCCCGTTTGGGACGATCTCGTAGTGGCCCGGCGCCCAGCGGCTAGCCGAAGCTCGCGCCCGCTCGGAAACCGCGATACGAGCGTCGAGGCGGTCGAGCAGCTGGCCCCAAAGCGGCATACCGAATTTCATCCAGCGGAGATCGCCGGAAGCATGGAAGGTCGCGACGGTCGTGCAGCGAGCGAGCGCGAGGGCGATAACGGCGATCGCCGGCGTCATCGGCTCGTGCACGTGGAGAACGTCGAAACGCTCGCGCTCTAGAACTCTTTTCATCCGCGAGTAGACGGCAGGGCTGAGAACGATGTTCGGAAGTGAGTCATTCGCCGGCACGATCACCGAGCGGCCGACGGAAATCACATCCGGCGGCGGCGGATCGTGGCGGCCGCTGCGCGGGTGGAGGATGCGCGTGAGCTTGCCGGGCGGGTCGTGGCCGGTGATCGTCCGAGTCTCGACCCCAAGCTGGCGCAGAGCGTCAGCCTGGTTCTGGGCATGTTCGAGCACGCCTCCCCAGTACGACCACGAATACGGCACGATAATCCCGACCTTCATCGCTTCGAACCCTAACCGAGAGAAAGAGCACCCAGCGCCGCCGCTAGCGAAAGTCACCTCAGTGAGAGGGGAGAAAATACTCCGTCGAATACGCCCTCGGAGTACTTCCTACAGCTCCCGCGGGGCTTTAGGCTCGCGGTCATGCATCTCCAGCTCATCCGCACGTCGCCGGCGATCACCGATCGACAGCGGCAGATCATCGCTCTGATCGCCGCCGGCTGCTCAAACGAAGAGGTCGGGCGGCACCTCAGTATCTCGGCACGAACAGTAAAGGCGCACTGTGACACGCTTCGCCAGAAGCTCGGCGTCGAGCGGCGACGGCACATCCCAGGCGCCTACTACAGACTCACCGGCATGGATCCGTTCATGCGAGCTCTCTCCGATCCGGTTCTCCTGAGAGGGTAAACGACGCGCCCGTGGCCTCGCGGTCGCGGGCGCGCCAGACGCGTCAACGAGAACGATGCTCGTGAGCGACGATACAAAGGCGGTTAGTGTGCTTGCGTGGCCTCAGTAGAACCGATCGAGAGAGAGCGCCAGAGGCTCGAGCCGCAGCTGATCGAGCGGCCTCGCTTACTCGAGAAGCTGGACGGCTCCGATGCGCGCATAATCGCTCTGATCGCGCCGGCAGGCTTCGGAAAAACCACGCTGGCCAGACAGTGGGTCTCAGGCCACAACATCGCTCACGCTTGGTACTCGGTTGGGCCGGAAGGATTCGATGTGGCGGCGGTAGCCGCCCGGATCGCCACAGCCGTTTCAACGCTCCTCGCCGGCGCGGGCGAGCGGATGCTGACGCGGCTCAGTGTCTCGACCGGCCCCGAGGCGGAAGCCGTTCTCCTCGCGGAACTACTGGGCAAGGAGATCGCCGCCTGGCCCGCGAGCGCCCGACTCGTGATCGACGACTACCAGGCGCTGACCGTATCGAACGCCTGTGAGCGCTTCGTCGAGACGCTGGTGCACGAGACACCGCTGCGCCTGCTGATAACGAGTCGCATACGTCCCTCCTGGGCAAGCTCACGCCTGCGCCTCTACGGCGAGCTGTTCGAGATCCGCCAAGAGGAGCTGGAGATGACGCGGGAAGAGGCGTGCCGAGTCCTCGCCCCGATCGCCAACGACGAGCAGCGTACGGAGCTGGTGCAGGTCTGCTGCGGCTGGCCGGCGGTGCTTGGTCTCGCAGCCCGCTCGCAGGGCTCGCCCCTGCCAAAGGATGCGCTCCTCCCCAGCCTCTACGACTACTTCGCCGAGGAGCTTTATCAGAGCGCGCCCCCCGATCTCCGGCGCCTCCTCTGCCAACTCTCCGCGGCGCCCAGCTTCACGAAAGACCTACTCGAGCGCCTCGGTGGAACACCGGCGCTCGAGCTCGCCGCTGCCGCCGAGCAACGCGGTTTCTCACACGCCGCCGGCGAGACTGGTGAATGGTCTCTTCACCCACTTCTTCGTATCTTTCTCGAGCACCGCCTCGACGAGCGCGCCGACCGCGTGCAGCTCATGGACGATCTCGCCGAGGCACTTCTCGCAAGCGAGCGTTGGGACGATGTCTGGCAGCTCATCCAGAATCGCGATCGCCCCGATCTCCTACCGCGCCTGATCGAGTGCTCGCTACCGACGCTCCTCGACGGCAGCCGCGTCCCGGCCCTCGCATCATGGACCGAGTTCGGACGCGAGCGCGGGCTCGTCTCGCCACTTCTCGATCTCGCCGAAGCCGAGATCTCCTTTCTCGCCGGCGAGCACACAAAGGCGTTCGCAATCGCCACTCAAGCCACGCTCCACTTCGACGAGCATTCTCCTCTTCTATGGCGAGCACACGCCATCGCCGCCCGCAGCGCTCACTTCTCCGACCGCCTCGAGACCGGCCTCGATCATGCAAGGAGGGCTCGTTCTCTCGCCCCGAGCCAAAGTGACGCATTTCACTGCCTCTGGACTGAGTTTCTCTGCGCTCATGAGCTCGAAAACGACGACTGCTCGTCGATACTGTCCGAACTCTCTGCGTGCCAGGATGGACGGCCAGATACGGCGATTAGGGTGTTCCGTGCGAAATACACTCTATCGTGGTTTCTCGATTTCCCTATCGTTAAGCAAGATGATTTTGAGCGAATGCTACCGCTTCTCGATCGTGTGCATCCACAGCTTAGTTCAAGTTTCATTGTTTGCTATAGCGACTACCTGAATCAGCTTGCTCGATACTCAGAGGCCGAAGAACTGCTCGCTGAAGCGTGGCCGTTTTTCGCCGCCCATGATCTCTTGCTCGCTTTCCCAAGTGCTTACTGCTCCCGAGCTTCGAACTTGATCGGTCTCCGTCGCTATCGTCACGCTAAGCTCTTGCTCGATGCGGCGGAGCAAGCGACGGGTTCGTCTCGCGGCTCAATTCCGACGCAAGCGCGAGCACTACGTGAGATCATCTACTTGATAAAAGCGGACCATGTTGGCGATCTCTCCACAACGATAATAGACGGTAACGTGTCGAAGATATGGTGTGGCTTAGGTTATGCTATCGATGCTCTTAAATGCGCGTGTCGGGGAAACATCGATACATCATGCGTTTACGCTGAGAAAGCCGATGACATCACCAGATCAACCGAGACTAGAACTCTGACAGCTTTCACACGTGCCATAATCGCTCACCGCTCGGAAACACCAGAAGTGAAACGCTTGCTCGCGGAAGCACTGCAGTTCGCTAGTACACGCGAACAATGGAATCCGTTCGTCTGGGCCTATCGAGCGTATCCTGAGCTCCTTGCCCTCGTGGCTTCGCATCCCGCGCTCGCTACCGTAGTCCAGCCCGTTCTACTTTCCGCCCACGACGAAGGACTGGCTTCACGCTATGGCATCGAGCTACCCAGCGTCGATAGATCCCAGCCGCCCCCAGATGGGCAGCTGTCGCCGCGCGAGCGAGAGGTGCTTCGTCATGTCGCCGATGGGCTCGCTAACAAGGAGATCGCAAAAAAACTATTCATAAGTGAGGTGACCGTAAAAGTTCACCTTCGGCACATATATAAGAAACTCGGCGTACGAAACCGCACCGAGGCCGCTTGCCACGCCGTCTACTCAGACTAGGCTGGCCTCGCCGGCAAGCGCGGGCGAACGCCCAAAGTCTTGAGCTGTTAGCTTGCTTATCTCAACCTCGAAGTCCCGATCGCTCCCCGCCGCGTACGACTCACTCTCGCGTTCGAGAACTTCAATGAACGCTTTTACGACCTCGGGATCGAACTGCGTTCCCGCGCCTCGTTCGAGCCGTTCTCGCGCTTCTTCTACATACAGCGCAGTTCTGTACGGTCGATCGGACGTCATCGCACTATACGCGTCTGCGACCGCTACGAGACGTGCAAGTACGGATATACCTTCTCCGCCTCGCTGCTCCGGATAGCCCGTACCATCGAACCATTCGTGATGATGGCGAGCGGCGGCAGCTATCTCTTCGTATCCCTTAATTCGTCCGAGTATTGTCGCCCCGACCTCCGTATGATTTTCAATCGCCTGCCTCTCCACTCGTTTTAGTGGCCCTTCCTTTTCCAAGACGCCCGTCGGAACTCCGATTTTGCCAATATCGTGCAGCAACCCACATAGATGAGCTCGCTTTTGAGTGCTTTTAGGTAGTCCGAGTTGCTTAGCGATATCGTGAGCATAAACAGCTACTGTTGCCGAATGCCCCGCTGTGTAGTGGTCTCGAGCATCGAGCGCCGTTACAAGCGCAGTAGCAAACGATACGTTCACGCTTTCGAGTTTCGTAATGGCATCTAAAAGTCGATCCGACGTCTCTCTTTGGGTTCGATAGAGAATAAAGAGCCGTTGAGTCACGAATGCTGGCGCCATAAATAGAAGCAGCGTCCATTTCGGAGCTTCTAAGTAAGCGTAGGCGAGAACGGCAATTATCGGTGCATATAAAAGAATCGATACGGCGTCTATCAGCATCGTCATTTTTATTAATTTCGTTACCTGCGTTGTTTTTCGTACGGTTAGCGTC
>PMXT01000181.1 GCA_003170995.1 Actinomycetota bacterium
CCCTCGTCTGTTCGTCCCAGGCCCCGTCGCCTGCTCTCCAGCGAGCCACCAGCTCGGCCCGCAGGCTCTCGTAGCGCGGCGCCTCGTCAAAGATGCGCCTGACCTGAAGCTGGGGAGTGACGGTGCCATTCCAGCGGTTCTCCTCCAGCCGCAAGGCGACGTCGTAGCGACCGATACGCCGGTAGCGATCGAGCTGTGAGCCCAAACCGAACGCGATCGCGCCGCCGGCTTCCGAGCCGTCCATGCGCACGCGGAAGCGCAGGTGCTTGCCCTCGCCACAGGTGGAGAGATCGACCAGCTCGCAGCTGGGCGCGAGCAGCACCACGCCCGGATTCCCGAGCCCGAAAGGAGCCAACCTCTCCAGCTCGCGGCAGAGATCGAGCGTTAGCTTCGTCTGTGGGGGCACGATCGCATCGACCTTCGTAACCGGCCTCAAGTCGGCGTCCGACAACAATGCGTCGGCGTGGGCGGTGAAGGTCTCGACGAACTGTTCGAGGCACTCGGGTCGGATCGAGAAACCGGCCGCGGCGCGGTGGCCGCCGAAACGCTCGAGCAGCTCGGCGCAGACGACGATGCCGCCGTGCAGGTCGAAGGCAGGGATCGATCGGCCCGATCCCTTCCAGTCGCCTTCGGTGCCGGCGACGAGCACGACCGGACGCGAGAAGCGTTCGACCAGGCGCGAGGCGACGATCCCGATCACGCCTTCGTGCCAGTCCTCGCGCGCGAGCACATAAGCGCGGCGGCGGCGCTTCTCTTCCGGCCAGGACTCGACCTCTGCCACCGCCTCGCGCAGGATCCGGTCCTCGATTGCCTGGCGCTCACGGTTCAGCTCCTCGAGCTTCTCGGCCCGTCGAGCCGCCTCGCCGTCATCCTCGCCCAGCAACAGCTCCAGCGCCAGCTCGGGGTTGCCGAGCCGGCCGGCCGCGTTGATGCGCGGCGCCAGGCGAAAGGCGATCTTGCCGGTGTCGACCGTCGCCGGATCGACTCCGGCCGTACGCATGAGCGCGCGCAACCCGGGTCTGCGCGTTCGCCCGAGCGCACGCAATCCCGCGGTCACGAGCCAGCGGTTCTCGTCGACGAGCGGGACGACGTCGGCGACCGTGGCCAGGCAGACGAGGTCGAGCTGACTGCGCAGGAACTCCGAGTCCGCGCCCAGCAGCGCCTCGCCGAGCTTGTAGACGACGCCGGTTCCACACAGTCCGGTGAAGGGATAGTCAGACGGACGCGGCGCCACGATCGGACAGTCGGGTAGACGTTCTCCCGGCCGGTGATGGTCGCTGACGATCACTTCCAGCCCGAGCTCCTTGGCCTGGGCTACCTCCTCGACGGCGGTGATACCGCAGTCGACGGTGAGGACGAGCGAGCAGCCGTCCGCTGCCAGCCGCTCGAGCATGCCCGGATTGAGCCCGTAACCTTCGTCGAAGCGACTCGGTAGGGCCCAACTCGCCTCGGCACCGAGCTCCCTGAGCATGTTCACCGCGAGCACGGTCGCCGCGATTCCGTCGACGTCGTAGTCGCCGTGCACGCAGATCTTCTCGCCGGCCGCCACGCCCGAGCGGATGCGCTCGACCGCTTCGGTCATGTCGCCGAGCGTAAACGGATCGTGCGCTGGCGCCTCGGCCGCCATAAAGGCGCGCGCCCGCTCGGGATCGGCGAGACCGCGGCGGACGAGCACCGAAGCGGTGAGCTCACTCAGCTCGAGCTCGCTTGCGAGCATCTTCACCTTGCGCGGATCGACGGCTTCGATCGTCCAGTTTCCCTTTTGCATGGGAAGAGAAAGGTATGCCCAGTGCCGGACGGCAACCCGACCGGCCGCAAGCTTCGTCCGACTCGTCGCCGCCGCTGGAGCGTAGCCGGGTGAGAACCTATTCCACTAGGCCTGCACGCCCGAGGCGGCCACTACCGGCCATCGAGGTAGACGCGAGACCGCGGCTGCGAAGAACCGCCAAAGGGCCGAAGCGGTGCTCGGGTCGATCTCAAGCGCCCGCCTTTCGGCTCCGATAGGAGCAGAGAGAACCCGAACTTCGGGAGGCTTGTTCTTGGGTACGAAGTCACAGAATCACTACGAGATCCTCGGCCTCTGGCGCGATACCGGCGAGGCGGAGATCCGTCGCGCCTACCGACGCCTGGCGCTGCTCAACCACCCGGATGTCAGCTCCAACCCGATTGCCGAAGAGCGTTTCCGCGCAATCAAGGAGGCTTACGACGTGCTCTCGGATCCGGCCGCACGAGCGAGGTTCGACGCCACTCTCGGCACCGGCGCCAGGTCCTACCCCGATCGTGCCGAGTCAGATCGTGGCGCCGGCGTGACGGGGGGATGGACACCACCCCGGGGACGAGACTGGAACGCCGAGGCCTGGCTCGAGGCCAATGCCAGGCCGACACCCTGGAGCGTGCGCGCAATCGGGGCCGAACTGCGCAGGTCATGGAAGGCACTCGCCGGCTATCTCTCCTCACTCGCGCTCATCATCGTCGTTTGCGCGCTGCTCGACCGGGCGATCCCGGGGCTTGGCACCGCAGTGGTGGCCACCGTCTTCACGCTTCCGTTCTTCGCCTACATCCTTTTCGTCTTTTCTGGGCTGCGGGATTCCAACGACACTCTCAGGAGT
>PMXT01000008.1 GCA_003170995.1 Actinomycetota bacterium
CCCACCAGCCCGAGCGTCTCGCCGCGCTTCACCTCCAGCGAAACATCGTCTACTGCGTGGACCTGACCCAGCTCGCGACTGACGAAGACACCGTGAGTGAGCGTGAAATGCTTAGTCAGACCGCGGACGACGATGAGGTCGTCGGAGCTTACGGTCTCGGCGAGCGCGGGTTTCGCAGCGCTTGTGTTCCGGATTTCACTCATTGGCTCAAGAAACGTTCCGGGCCAGTAACTCGTGGCCGATTCGCTGCCTCTCCGCGATCGGTAAATGACACGCGACCAGGTGGCCCCGCCCGGATTGCTCGAGCGCAGGCTCGGTCTTCAGGCAGACGTCCATCACATACGGACAGCGGGGATGGAACGGGCAGCCCGAAGGAAGATGGATCAAGCTCGGCGGTAGCCCGGAGATCGAGTCGAGTCGTCCCGGCCGCGGCGCATCGAGGCGCGGGATCGAACGCATCAGCCCCCATGTGTACGGAAGCTCGGGGACAGTGAAGAGGGTCTCGCGAGGCGCCCGCTCCATCACACGACCCGCGTACATGACGGCAACTTCATCGGCGAGCTCGGCGATCACGCCGAGGTCGTGGGTGATCATGATCATNNTGCACCGTCACGTCGAGCGCCGTCGTGGGCTCGTCCGCGATCAGTACGTCGGGTTTGAGCACGAGCGCCATGGCGATCATCACGCGCTGGCGCATGCCGCCCGAGAGCTCGTGTGGATAGCTGTCGATTCGCTTCTCCGGGCTCGGTATCCCGACCTCATACAGAGCCGCGATCGCTCGTTTTCTCGCCTCGTGTCTCGAGACGTTCTCGTGCGTCTGGATCGCCTCCACGATCTGCCAACCAACTTTGTATAGAGGATGCAGCGAGGAGAGCGGGTCCTGGAAGATCATCGCGATCCGGCGCCCGCGCACACGTCGCATCTGGTTGTCGGGCAGAGTCACGAGGTCAGCGCCATCGAACTCGATCTCGCCCGAGATGGTCGCGTTCGGGAACCTTGTCAGACCCATCACCGTCAGTGCCGTTACGCTCTTTCCAGAGCCCGACTCGCCGACGATCCCAAGCGTTTGCTCGCGCTCGACCGAGAGGTACGCGCCCTCGACCGCGTGGACGACACCGTCGCGCGTTCTGAAGTGCACATGCAGGTCTCGGATCTCTAGAAGGGAGCTCATCGGATCTATGTATCAGTAGCGTACGCGCGGGTCTAGGAAGGCGTAGATGACGTCCACTATCAAGTTGGCGACGATGATGAAGAAGGCACCGAAGAGGACCGTGCCCTGGATCATCGGAAGGTCGGAGCCGACGATCGAGTCATAGGCGAGGCGGCCGATACCGGGGATGTTGAAGACTGTCTCGGTGAGAACGGCGCCGCCAAGCAGGGTGCCGATATCCAAGCCCGCCATGGTCACGACAGGCGTAAGTGCAGCGCGCAGACCGTGACGAAAGATCACTCGGCGCTCGGAAAGACCCTTAGCGCGCGCTGTCCGTATGAAATCTTCGTTCATCGTCTCGATCAGGTTGCCGCGCACCATGCGCGCATAGAACGCTGCAAAGGCCGCCGCCAACACGAACCAGGGCAGGATGAGAGACGAAAACCATCCGGCCGGATCTTGGAAGAGCGGCACGTAGCTCCCCGAGCCGCCGAAGAGCTTGATGATGCCGAGATCCTTGGAGAAAAGGAAGAGCGCGATCAAGCCAAGCCAGTAGACCGGCGCCGAGATAGCGACGAGCGAAGCGCCCATCGTCATCCTGTCGAGTAGCGAACGGCGCTTGATCGCCGAAATGACGCCGACCGGAATACCGATCAGTATCCAGATGACCACCGCTCCAGAGGCGACCGAGAAGGTCACCGGCAGGCGGGTGAAAATCGTGTCTCTGACCGGGAGATTGGTCTTGAAGGAAGTACCGAAATCAAAGTGCCAGACAAGAGCCTTCATGTAGAGCCAGTACTGGTAGTAGATCGGGCGGTCCAGCCCAAGCTGGTGTCTCACCTGAGCGATACGCGCCGGGGTCGCATAGCGACCAGCCCTAATGGCAGCGGGATCGCCCGAGGGGAGCAGATAGAAAATCACGAACGTGAGCGCACTTACAACGAGGAGCATCAGAGCACCCCAGATGACCCTGCGGAACACGTAGCGAACCATCGACGAGGAGGCAAGATCGCGTACAGCGTCCGCCAGAGCGCCGATGGAAGAGCGAAGTCCGCTCCCCGGCCCTTTCAGCCGGGGAGCGGACTTGTTCTCGCTGTCAATCGGTGAGACCAATGCGAACTACTTCACCTTCATGAAGGCGACATCGGGAGAGCCGCCATTCCAGAGCTGCATAGCCGGGACGACGTTAGTCGAGAAGAGCGTCGGCCAGTCCTCCCAGAGCCACGGCACAGCCGAGGCCGTGTTAGAGATCATGTCGTCGATCTTGCCCCAAGCGGCGTAGCGCTTGGCCGGATCGACGATCACTTCGGCCTTGGCCATGGCTGCATTGATGGCCGGGTCATTCAGTTGCGGCCAGTTGGAGTTGTTCGTATCGAGAATCGCCTTGCCGTTGAACGTCGCATCGAGCAACGTCTGCGGCTCGGAGAAGTCGGCCTGCCAGCCCACGTTCGGGCAGACGTTCGGCTCGGTCTTCTTGACCATACAGAACTGCGTGTACATGGTCGAGTGCTTGACCGAGGCGAGCTTCACCTTGAAGCCGATCTTGCCCAGACTGTTGATCACCACTTGAGCGGTGTTGGAGCCAGGAGGTGCGTTGTCGGCCACCATTGTGATCTGTGGCCCCGTGTACATACCGGTCGGATAACCGGCCAGCTTCATCTCGGCCTTGGCTTTGGCGACATCGCCCTTGTAACCGGCGGTCTGGAACGGGTCGAATTTGAACCCGCCGGCCTGGGTGAATCCCCTGTTGCCGAAGCCGGGATCGATGAAGTGAGTGGCGATCTTGCCGTCAATAGCGCCACCTCGAGTCAGACGCATCGCGTCTCTATCGAGAACGTAGGCCACGGCCTTACGCACATCGATGTTGTCAAACGGCGGCTTGGACGTGTTCAGCGGGATATAACGCGTCCCCGATACCGGCGTGACGAAGAGCTCCTTCTTCTGAGCCGGACTCGCCAAGATCGACTGCAGCTCGGCGGCCGGAATCGGCGTATCGCCGTTCACGTCACCGGTACCGGCCAGGATCTTCCTCGCCAGCACGGTCGGATCCTCGTACCCTTCACTGAAGACGACCTGATCCGCATAGGCGGGCCGGAAATCCGTACTCGCTTTCCAATTCGGGTTGCGAACCAACTGGATCTTTTGCTCGGCGATGTAGCCGACGCCGCTGACGTTCCCCGACTTGTCGTTCTTGATCATGTACGGGCCGGAGGCAATCTGGTGGAAGCCGTAGTCCGACTGCTTCTTGTTGTCGAACGTGCTCGCGTACTCCTTAGGCACCGGGGCCGTCAGCGGAAGCGAGAGAGCACCGATGAACACGCCCGAGGGCTTCGACAGCTTGAACACGATCGTGTATTTGTCAGGCGTCTGGATTCCCGGGATATTCAGGTTCTGCGGTGTCGCGGGCGGCGTCTTGGGAGCACCCACTAGCGTGTTGAAATAGACGCCCGCATAACCGTTCGGGACGCTTTGCGAGAAACCACGCTCGATCGCGTACTTGACGTCGGCCGAGGTCACCTCGCGATTCACCGGCGGAGCGAAGT
>PMXT01000028.1:0-4993 GCA_003170995.1 Actinomycetota bacterium
GCGCCTGACGCTACCGCCAGTAGTCGGGTCCAGTGGCGTCGAACGTCGCCGAGAACAGTTCTCGCGTTAGTACTTCTGTTTTCATGCCCCTCGCCGTCGTGGCATCAGCCGTTATCGCGGTGAGCGCGTCTGCGATAGATTCCAGCACCTCGAGAGCTACCTCCGGAGCTAAAGCGAAGTGATTACGTAGCGTTACCCACCAGCCGGAAGCCAACCACATCGCCACATCCTCGTCTAGGCCGACCCGCAGTTGATCGGGGGCGCCTAGGACGACCTGGATGTTATGGCCGCCTAGCTGGTTGCCGTGGCATTCCGCCGTCATATCGAAGCGGAGCAACCGGTACTCCGTAGTTATCCCGTCGGGGTGATTGTTCCAACACCCACTCTTCGGTCGGAGAACATATTGAGTCGAGTTCATCGCGCGCCGCCGATGGTCACATATGCATTCTGATCCATCGGCAGTCGCTGCGAGCGTTCTTTGGAGGGCTGCCGCGACCGCAGCCTTTCCGCTCTCCAACCGCCGCCGCGAGCGTAACGTCGCAGGGTTTGACGCAGACCGAGGCGACGTCATAGAGGCGCGCCAGCTCACAGCCGGCAATCACCGAGTTGGTGTCGAGTTCGGGCCCGAGCAACGAGTGGTCGATCGTCTTGGCGACCTGCTCGTAGGAGAGCGTTTCGACACTGAATACTTGATCGGCCATTCGCATCACGATACGCGCCTGACGCTACCGCCAGTAGCCGCGTCCAGTGGCGTCGAGCGTCTCCGGGAACAGCTCTCGCGTTAGTGCTTCTGCTTTCGGTGCCCCCAACTTGCCGGAGCGGCTCGGAGGGGGCACCGAATGAGAGATTGATGCTCGCTCGCGCCTAGGGCTGAGCGCACATGACCCAGGCAAGCGCGGTGACCGTCCCGCTTGGGCCTCTATTGTCGATGGTCGCCGTCCACCCCGTAGGAACAGTGGAGTCTTTGCCGTAGGGAGAGGGAGCGTTCCACCTCACAACCGGGATGGCAGCACCTGTGAAGCCGTCGTAATCGGCCCCTCCGCCGGTGACGGTCTCGCCCGCATTGCAAGTTGCTATAGCTTGCGAGAAGTTCGGACCCGCGCTGCCGACTGCATAGCGCTTGACGACTTGAGTCGCTCCGGCCGCTCCGGTCGCTCCGGTCGCTCCACCCGCTCCGGTCGCTCCGGTCGCTCCGATGGATCCCGTTAGCCCTTGCGCCCCCTTGGCTCCTTTGACACCTCGGAGGTGTTTGAGCACGCTCGGCTTGATCTGCTTGGTCGAGGTGATCAGATAGTGGCTCGCGGCGATGCTCGTTCCCGTCGAGGCCACGAACAGCGCCAGGCAAGCGATAACCATCGCTGGCGACGGCTTCCGGAGTAGTTTGCGCATCTTTAGCCTTCTCTCAGTAGGGGATTGCCCTATGTCTACTCCCTCTCCCTAGAAAACGAAAGGCGGCTCCCGTCGAAGCCCCCTTCGCGGCCTAAGCCGAGACGGTCGAGCGATCGCCGGCTTGTTGGCTAGATGGCTCCGCTGGACATGGCTCTCGAGATCAGCGAAGACGGCCGACAGCAAGACCACGGTGCCGGGTTCTTCGAAGCGCCGTCGTCGCCTCGGCGGCAGCGAGAACGAGGGAACCTAAGTTCGGACGGCCGCCCTGCCGGCGTGAGCGCACGGACAGGAGGGCGGCACGGACGGATGCGGTCGCGGCAGCGCCCGCGCCGGCCGCGGGGACCGCCTGACCGCGCACCAGGAGTCAGTCGAACCTCTCGAACCGGGATTCTCAAGAAGGGGCCGAGGGGCTCCCCTCAATGATCGGGAAAGGCCGACGGCGAGTCTTGCTCGTCACCCCAGGGCGGAGCCCGAAGGGAAACCCCAAAGGGGTTGACGAGCGACGCTCGGCGGTGGCACGAAGCGGCGCGCGCAACGCGCCTTCTTCACTTGAATTAGCAACGAAACTCGTATGGAAAAACAGCGTCACCGCTCTGGAGATCGTCAAACGCGCCAGACAGGCTGGAAACGATCGGGATCGAAGCGGTTGTAGCCCCTGCGGGCGGGGCCGACGACCACGTGATCGAGGACGGCGGCGACGATAGAGCGCTGCCGGGTCAGGGGAAGGTCTGACCACAGGTCGCGGAGGTCGGAGGCCTTTCCGACGTGCTCACCTAGAACAGAGGCGCGCGTCCTCTCGGCGAGTAGCTTCTTGGCGGCGGCGAGGCGGCGCTCGATCGGCTTACGAGCGGAAAGCCACTCCGACAGAGTGATGGCTCGCTCTCCGTAGGTCTCTGCCAGCTCGTCCAGCCGAAACTGCGCCTCGTCCAGCTCCTGCTGCCAGGGTAGAGCCTCTACATCCTCGCCTCTTCCGCTGAGCGCGGCTGCGAACTCGGGGGAGTCGAGGCGGTAGAGAACGGCCTCGACGACGAAGGTCTCGAGCGAGTCTGCAAGGACGGAGATGCGTCCGCAGCCGCTGAAGTTGGGACCCTTGGCGCAGACGTAGGCGCGAGCGCCTCCAGTCTTGGGGCGAGAGACGAGCGTCTCGCC
The DNA here is from genome assembly GCA_003170995.1 of Actinomycetota bacterium. GTDB lineage: Bacteria > Actinomycetota > Thermoleophilia > Gaiellales > Gaiellaceae > Fen-549. The sequence goes on from PMXT01000028.1 coordinate 2,539, forward strand.
GCAGAGACCGCAGCGAAGCAGGCGCATGAGCAGGTAGCGGCGAGCGGTTCGGTTGGTACGGCGTTCGGGATCGCTTAGGAGGGCTCTGATCCGAGCGGTCTCAGAGGGGTCGATGATCCCCGGCCACTCGGCCTGGGCGACCAGCTCTCCATGATGCTCCCTCTGACCCGAGATGCGCCCGGACATAAGGATGGTGCGGAGTGTCTGGGTCTTCCACTCGCCGCCCGAGACGGTGGGAATACCGCGCTCGATCAGGTCGGAACAGACAGAGCGCAGCGATTCGCCTGCGAGCACGCGGTGGGCGCACTCGCGGATCACCTCTGCCTCCTCGGGGCGGATCGTCTTTCGGTCTGACTCGTAGCCGAAGGGACGCGTGCCGCCGCCGGCGATCTTTCCGGCCTGGGCCAGCTCCAGTGCCTTTCGCTTGATCCGCCGGCTCTTGTCGTCTGACTCCTTGCGCGACACGGCTCCGAGGATACGCGCCATGAAGCGGCCGTCGTCGTTTGCGAGATCAACGTCTCCGGTGACCGAGGCGAGGTTGCGGACGCCTGAGGAGTCGCAGACCTCGAAGAACTCCTCCAGCTCTTTTGGTTGGCGGTGGAGGCGGTCTAGGTGCCAGACGACGACGGAGTCGATTAGGCCGCTTCGGAGGTCACCCAGCAGGCGGCGGTAGTCGGGCCGCTTGTGGCCGCTATAGGCGCTCACGTCGTCGTCGATGTAGCGCTCGACTACTTGCCAGCCCTTGCGCTCGGCGAGCTTTTCGCAGTCCTCAAGCTGTCGGCGGACTCCGAGTTGCTGGCCGTCACGATCAGACGAGATGCGGGCGTAGATACCAGCGCGAGGCATTCAAGTAACATACACGAATGCTCGGATGGGCCAGCGTGCTCTCCCCCGGGCGATTCTCCGAGCCAATGCCCCGGGGCCCCGACGGCGCGTCGCACGCTCGTAACTGAATCTGGCCCCAAAATGAGCGAAGGGGCCTTCCGGCCCCCTCGCTCATTCAGACATCTTCTGTCTATCGAATTGCAGTCCGGTGCCAGACTGAAGTCTGGCACCGGAAGTTGATCCGTCAGTGACTAGCCGTGGATCGAGGCGATCAGTGGAATCAACAGGATCGCGACGATGTTGGCGATCTTGATCATCGGGTTGATCGCGGGGCCGGCGGTGTCCTTGTAGGGATCGCCTACCGTGTCGCCGGTGACGGCAGCGGCGTGCGCGGGAGAGCCCTTGCCGCCGTAGAGGCCGTCCTCGATCGTCTTCTTCGCGTTGTCCCAGGCGCCGCCGCCGGAGGTCATCTGGATGGCCAGGAAGATCCCCGTCACGATCGTGCCGATCAGCAGTCCGCCGAGCATGTCGGCGGAGATCACGCCGACTACGATCGGGATCACGATCGGGATCAGCGCCGGTGCCAGCATCTTCTTGATCGCCGAGCCGGTGACGATGCTGACGGCACGGGTGTAGTCAGGCTTCTGCTCGCCCTTCATGATCCCCGGCATTTCGCGGAACTGCCGCCGCACCTCTTCGACGACCTGACCGCCGACGACACCGACGGCCTGCATCGCCAGTGAGGCGAACAGGAAGGGCATCAGACCTCCGACAAAGAGGCCGGCGATGACCCATGGGTTGTTGAGCTGGAAGTTGGTGTGAACGTGCTCGGCGCCCAGCTTGGTCGAGTACTCCGAGAAGAGCACGAGCGCGGCCAGTCCGGCCGATCCGATCGCGTAGCCCTTGGTCACGGCCTTGGTGGTGTTGCCGACCGCGTCGAGCGGATCGGTGACGCCGCGCACCGACTCGTCCAGGTCGGCCATCTCGGCGATGCCGCCGGCGTTGTCGGTCACCGGCCCGTAGGCGTCGAGCGCGACGATCAAGCCGGTCATCGAGAGCTGCGCCATGACCGCGACACCGATTCCGAACAGGCCCTTCTGGGCGCTGTCGCCTCCTCCGGCCAGATAGTAGGCCGAGAGAACACCGACTGCGATCACGATCACCGGCGCGACCGTGGCCTGCATGCCCCAGGCGAGCCCCGAGATGATGTTGGTCGCATGTCCCGTCTGCGATGCAGAAGCGATCGACTTGACCGCGTGCCAGCGAGTGCCCGTGTAGTACTCGGTGATCGCCACCAGTAGGAAGGTGACGCCGAGACCGACGAGCGCCGACAGATAGAGCTGCCGGAACGAGAACAGGCCGCCGTCGTAGGCCATCATGATCGGGATGAAACCGATCGCAGAGAGCACCGTGGCCACGATCACGCTCTTGTAGAGAGCATTCATGATCGAGCCCGAGCGACCGATACGGGCGAAGAAGGTGCCGATGATCGAGGCGAAGATCGAGACGCCGCCGATCGCTAGCGGAAGCAGGATCAGACCCGGCGTCTTGAAGTGCGTGGCCAGAAGCATCACCGCAACGGCGGTGACGGCATAGGTCTCGAACAGGTCGGCCGCCATGCCGGCGCAGT
>PMXT01000028.1:5004-5138 GCA_003170995.1 Actinomycetota bacterium
TTGGTGAAGATGCCGCCGCCAAGCCGCGCGAAGACCGAGATCAGCGATCCTCCGAAGGCCAGCCCAACCAGATGGTCGACGGTCTGAGGCGCCGAGACATCGAAGCCTGCAGTGAGGATCCAGTAGTAGCCGGC
>PMXT01000148.1 GCA_003170995.1 Actinomycetota bacterium
GCTTCTACCACCCCGTGCGCGTCGCCAAGGCGGAATCGTTCTTCAAGCGGCGTCGTGGCTGGCTGGTTGTGTTTCTAGCCCGCTTCGTGGCCATCCTGCGTATCTTCGCCGGCCCGATCGCCGGTATCTCGCGCATGCGCTGGCGCGCCTTCCTCTTCGCGAACGCGCTCGGCGGTGCCTGCTGGGTCGCCGCGGTGATGGCCGTCGGCCTGCTGGTCGGCTCCAACCTCGACCGGGCGATCAAGATCGTCGAGCGCGGCGGCTACATCGGGCTGGCCATCGTCGTTCTGCTCGCGCTCGGCGGCGGTCTGCTCTGGCTCCTCGGCGAGCGCCGGAAACGAAACGTCGAGCGCGAAAACGGCGAGTCAGATTCCCAGTAGCACCGCCCGGGTGCGGAGAGCTCGCCGGCGCTGATTCAGCCTTATCGGAGCGACGGTACAATTCCGGCGCTTGCCCTCTTAGCTCAGTTNNGGTTCGAGTCCGTGAGAGGGCTTTCTCTACCCGCAGCCTGTCGGGCTTCTAGTCGCAGCGTGTCGCGTGGACTCCCCGAGGTAGTGCTGGGAGCGCCGGAGTGACGGTAACGTCCGCTTCATGAGCTGGTAGCTCTGGACACTCGTAGCGCTTGGCGGACTCGTGCTCGTCTGGGCTGCCGGCTATCTGGCTTCCCCGCTCGACCTCGTGCTCGACTTCATCCCGCTGGTAGGCCAACTCGACGATGCGATCCTCCTGGCTTTCGTCGTCCGCCACCTGCTTCGCGCCAACGAGCAGCTGGTACGCGAGCACTGGCCGAGGCCCGAGCAATCGCTCGAGCTGCTTCTGCGCCTAGTTCGGCATCCGGCGCCGTCTCAGCCGTAGTGCCGCGCAAAAGCAAACGCGAGGCTACCGCTCAGCGGGCTCGAGACTGAGCTGCATCAGCGCCGTATCGATCCAGCGGCCGTGCTTGAAGCCGACCTTACTCAGACGACCGACCTCGGCGAAGCCGGCGCTACGGTGCAGGGCTTCGGAGGCCGGGTCGCCCGTGTCGGCGATGACGGCTATCACCTGCTCCATTCCCGCTCTACGGCAGCCCTCGACGACACCCTCGAGGAGCATCCGACCCAGACCCTCGCGCAGCCGAGCCGGCGCGACGTAGACCGAAACTTCGACCGTGTGACGGTAGGCCGATTTCGAGCGCCAGAGGCTCGCGTAGGCAAAGCCGGCAACTTGATCGCCGTCTTCGGCGACGAGGAAGGGGAGCCCACGCGCCACGATGCGTCCAGCCTTTCCCGACCAGGCTTCTAGATCGGGCGCGACCTCGTCGAAAGTGGCGACGCCGCCTGCAACGTAGTGCGCGTAGATTGCGGCCACCTGCTCGACGTCCTTCAGCTCGAGCGGACGCAGGCGCGGTTTTGGGCTCTTGGTGTGTGCCACCTTCTTCTCCTACGGGTCCTGCAAGCGTAATGAGTCGAGCGCTCTCGTAATCGCGAACCGCTCGGATTGAGACCGAACTAGCAACCGCGATCAACAGAGCCGCCGAGCACATCGAGCGCCCGGCCCAGATCGAAGTCGAAGTCGAGCTTGATCACGCCGCTGTGACGAGCCGCTAGCTCTGTCATGCCATCGGCGCTCTCCCGTAGACAGACGCCGCTGGCGCGCAGGTACGGCGAGTAGCGCACGGCGAGCCGGTATGTCCCGATACGGTCGAGCCGGAGTCGAAGCTCTGTCTGCTTCAGCGAGAGCACGCGCGGATGACCTGGGCCGGAGATCATCGAGCGGGGATGCGAAACCTCATAGATCGCTAGGTTGGACGATCGAAAGACCGCTTTCAGGCCCGAGCGACCACTTCTCAGCAGCTCTCCCTCGGCCCGAGCGCTGTAGTCCGGTGGCGCTCCCGTGAGAACGACGTAGCGAACGCCGAGACTGTGTAGCCACGTGAGGTACGCTCGAGCGCCAAAGTCCCTGTAGAAAATGCTGTTTTGCGGGTAGTCGTCCTGCCGAAACCAGCCGCGAGCGATCGGGATGCCGGCTTGCGGAAGGTAGGCCGCCGCCCAGTGGCCAACCGTGTCGACGACCTCGACTCGATAGGAGGGACCGAGACGAGCGCGGAGATAGTCGATTGCGGGCTGCCAGTACGACCGGCTGCTCTCCGGAACACCGCGCTCTTGCCGGAAATTCACGATCAGCGGCGAGGCATTCCAAGCTAGAGCGAAAACGAGCGCGGCCACGACGACGAGACGGGGCCGAAAGCCGCGCAACGCGACCAACAGCACAATTAAAGGAAGAGCGAAGAAGCGCAGCCGGGCGATGTTGTGCCCGAGCCCGGTCGGAATGATGAACATGGCTAAACAGGCCGCCAGATACACCGGAAAGATCCAGCGCAGCAGTCGCGCTTCCTTCACCCGCCAGGCCAGTAGCGCCCCAAGGACGCAAAAAACGCAGGCGGGTAGAAGGTCACCCCAGGTGAACGGGAGGTGCCCCTCGCCTGGGAAGACGCGCATGATCAGTAGCTCAGCGAGAGCGCAGGCCCCCAGAATGGCAGCAGGCAGCAACAGCCGTCGCCATTCGTGCGGCCACTCCTCCTCGATGCGCGCAAGGCCGATCCCTACGACGACAACGACAAGCAGGACGAAAGCGTTCGGACTCGCGGCCAGGGCGAGCACGACGAAAGCCGCGAACCGCCATCGAGCTCCTGCCTGTAACGCCCAGATGGCAAATAGCGCGAATGCGATGCCGAGCATGAACGGGAAAGCAGCCGTAAGTACGGCGCCAGCCCAGAGGACGGCGAAAGACCTGCTCGACCAGCGCGCTACCGGCCCCCACTGGCGACCCACCACGACGGTGAAGGCACAGACCGCCGCGGCCACGCTCACCACCGCCAGCAACCGGATGCCGAGCACCGCGGCTAACGGGTAGTAGAGAACGCTGTAGGTGATGAAGTTGTAGCGACCCGAGTACCAGTAGTTGTTCCAGAGGCTGAAGCCGTGCTCGATGAACAGCGCTCGCTGATACGAGTGCGCGGCGAAGTCGCCGCCCGGCGGCCCGAGCCAGACACACAACGCCGCGAGAGTGCCCGCAATTGAGGTCGCAAGCAAAACCTCTCGGGTCAGAACGCCTGCAAGTGATTGGCGCAGCCGTCTCACGCGGCTGCTGACGGAAGCGAGCATCACGGCGAGAAACCTACTTGCTCGAAGAAAGCTGAGCAATCGATCGTCCGCCTTCACCGCGGACATCGCGCAGCAGGCCCGAGCCAAGAGCGAAGTACGCGCTCAGTGGTGACCGCGCTCGTGCCCGTGGCTGTGAACGAGGCCGCCGTGCCGGTGGGTGTGCCCGTGTACGAGGTTGGCCTGTAAGAGCAGATCGCGGTTGGCGAGGATCTCGGCCGGCGCGCCGTCGCCGAGCCGGCGGTGGTCTTCGGAGAGAACGAGGCAGCGATCGGCGATCCATTCCAGCTCTGCCAGATCGTGGCTGGCGAAAACGATCGTCTTGCCGGCTCGTCCGAGCTCCACCATCAGCTCCAGCAGCCAGTGCCGAGCTCTCGGGTCGAGCCCGGCGGTGGGCTCGTCGAAGAGCAGGAGCTCGGGGTTCATGACGAGGACGGAGGCGATCGCGACCCTCTTTTTCTGCCCGGCCGAGAGCTGGTACGGCGCGCGCTCGGCGAGATCCTCGATCTCGAGCATCGCTAGGACGTCTTCTATCCGCGCCTCGATCTCGTCGCGGTCGAGCCCGAGTTGCAGGGGCCCGAAGGCAATCTCCTCGCGTGCTGTGGGCGAGAAGACCTGTGCGTCGGCGTTCTGGAAGACGAAGCCGACCCGCGAGCGAAAGCCCCTAGAAAACTGCTCGTCTTCGAGCTTCTCCTCGCTCACCTGCTCACCGAAAGCCGCGTAGCTCCCGCACTCTGGGAAGATCAGCCCGGCCAGAATCTTGAGCAGGGTCGATTTGCCACAGCCGTTCGCGCCGAGGAGCGCCAACCGCTCGCCGCGGGCGACTTCGAAGGAGACGTCCTCCAGTGCGCGGTAACGCTCGAGGTAGGCGTAGGAAACCCCTTCAACCGAGAGCAGCGGCTCAGTGCTCATCTCTGAAGGACGTCCCGCCGACTTGTGGGATCTACGAGGTCACGTGCGGGCACCGCGTTTCGCCGCCCGCCACCGATCCACCCACCCGCGGGGTCGTGACACGGTACCGAGAAACTGCGCAGCGAATGTGCCGTTTCTGTGCCGACTTGTATCGTGTCGGCGAGTCCAGCCAGGCGGCGGGGTGCTTCGTCACGGAACGAGCTCTCAGATCCCGAGCGCACGATCTCCCCCCACCGTCAGCACGGCGAGCAGCACGCACGCCGCAAGCCAGGCCGCATCGGCGACCCGAAAGCCGAGGCGCTCGAGTGTTCGCGCCTCGCCGCGGTAGCCGCGCGCCAACATCGCCTGGTGAATCTCCTCGCTGAGTGAGTGCGCCTTGCCAAACAGCGCACCACCCGAAAAGCCGGCGACCGCCCGCGCCCGGCGTCCATCCTTCCTGCCCGCGACCGTCCGCGCCTTGCGTGCCGTAACCATCTCGGAGACGGCATCTAGCAGGACGAACAGATAGCGATAGGCCATCCCGAGCACCAGCACGAGTAGACGCGGCAGCAGCAGCGCACGTAGCGCCGAGAGCAATCGCGGCCACGAGGTCGTCAGCGTCAAGAGCACCACCAGCGAGATCGACGTCGCCACCCGGCAAACGATCAGTCCCGCCGAGGTCAGACCCTGCCGGGTCAGCCCGACCTCGTGCCCGAACCAGTGCCCGAGGGGCAGCACGATCTCGCCCGGCGTGACGAAGCTGAACATCGCCGGCGCCACGATCAGCCCACTGAAGAGCGGGATGAAGAGCCAGACCCGCCTGACGAACCATGGCAGCCCGATCCGCGATGCGGCGGCCAGCACGAGCGTCAGCGCGTAGAAGCCGAGCAGCACCGGGATGTGCCGCACCAGCCCGACCGCGATCAGGAGCCCGAGAACACCAAGCAGCTTGGCTCTCGCGTCGAGGCGCTGAAGAAGGCCGTTTCGCGCGGCGACCTCCTCGCTCATCAGAGCCTGCCGCGCAACCTTCGCCAGCCCGTCGAGCGTCTTCTCGACGGCTCCTCCTCGTCGGCGTTTTCCGCTACAGGAGTACGGGAAGGCGGCGCTTTCACCCTCCAGCAGCCAGGAAGGTGTGGAGGCGTTTCGAATCACGCCTGGTCCGTCTGCGCAACCGGCCGCCGGCGCACGGCCAAGCGGGCGCCACCGATGACGAGGAAGATCGCCGCCCCGACGGCAAGCGCCCCGAGAAGCGCCGAGAGCAGGTAGCCGAGATCGGCGTGACTACCCGACGAGAAGCCGTAGTCCGCCAGCAATGCGTGCTTCCAGAAGCCGTTGTAGTGCTGGAGTCCGCTGGGAATCGCAGTTAGGCCGTACTTGTGCAGGTTGAGGTCGACCGGCGCATCCTCGCCGTAGGCGCCGCCGGGCGCGAGTAGCCCGAGCGGCGAGAGGACGATCATGGTCGCGAGCCCGATCAGAGCCCAGCGCAGCGCCGGCCAGCCGCTTTGCGGAACCAGCTCCGCATCAGTGTCGACGACGCCGGGGTGATTGATTCGAAGCAGCGGCAGGTTCGCCCGCTGCAGGTAGGCGACGATGCCTACAGTCAGGACGAGCTCGGCGGTGCCTGCGACTGTGAGGTGCGCGAGCGCCATCGCGGGGATCGTCTGCGCAAGGTGGAAGGGCGCATAGAGCGGTGTCCCGTTCGCCGAGTGGAAGAAAACCGGCTGCAGCCCGAGCTCGATCGCGGCACAGAGGGCGGCCGCGTTCAAACCGACGTAGCCGCCGATCCCAGCCGCTAGTGCCCGCCGCCTGGATGTCAGCGACGTGTTTTGGGTCAACAATCGGTACACGCCGTAACCCACGAACGGCATCACGAAGGCCATGTTGAGAGCGTTAACGCCGAGCGCGAGCACGCCGCCGTCGCCGAAGAAGAGAGCCTGGATCACGAGCGCGACGCTGACGCAAACCACGGCCGCCCAGGGCCCGAGCAAAACGGCGATCAGCACCGCCCCGACGGCATGCGCCGTCGTCCCGTCGGGGATCGGCACGTTGAACATCATCACCAGAAAGCTGTAGGCGGCGCCGAGTGCCAACAGCGGTGCATGGCGGTCCTTGACCACGTCCTTCGTCCTGGCGCAGGCGATTCCGATCACGGGCATCATCGCGGCGCCGGTCACCGCGCAGGTGGCCGGGCTCAG
>PMXT01000136.1 GCA_003170995.1 Actinomycetota bacterium
CCCTTGTAGACCTGCGCCGAGAGCCCGCGTGCCGGAATCGAGACCTTGTCCGAATGTGTGGGAGCGATGATCAGAAGGTGATAGATGCTGTAGCGGAGAGCCAACTGCGCCTCTTCGTCGCCGCGCACCTGTACGTCGGACACCTGCCAGCGGGCGTCCCACAGTGCCCTGTGCTCGACCAGGAGGCCGTCGAAGCCGTGCGCCGCGGCGGCCGCCGCCGAGGCGATAGTCGACGCCGACGGGTCCGGCACGGCATCGGCGCCGGAGAAGATCGACACGTACTTGTGCAGCGTGTACTCGACGTTCGCTCGGGCCTCGACGGTGATCTTGCGAATGATGGACTTGCTCGTGGCGACGATCTCCTGCGCCGCGCCGAAGTCCTTGTCCAGCGCCTCGGCGACCGACACGACCAGCCCCAGTTCGTGGGTCGTGGCATTGAGGGTTATCAGGTCGCCCTCGGGCTCGGCCTCGAGGTTCTCGAGGTGCGGACCGTTGAGGTCCCAGACGTCGCCGTCGATACCGGTCTCGATCACGATCCGGCAATCCTTGCTCGGCCTGAAGGAGTACTTCAGCGCCAGTAGGTGAACGTCGTCGAGAGCGACGAACCGTTCGGCTTGAACGAGGACTGAGTTGCCCGACGGCGCGTCGAAAACCGTGCGGCGCCGGTGTATCGCAGACCGGATGTCCAGGCTTTGCGTGTGCTCTTCGACGTCGCCGCTCAGCACGCTCAATGGCTCACCGTCGCAGGTCAGCCGGGTAAACAGCCCATTGGGCGCACTGATCGGCTCGCGCCAGGCATCGCCCACTTTGTCGTAGATGCCACCGAGGATGCAGGCCGCGAGCTGTTCCCGAGAGAACTCCTCCAGCGTTCCGCGATAGCCCATGTAGCCGTTGCCCTGAAGGAACTTGTTTCCGTTCAGCTCGACGTTCTCTCGATCGAATCCTGTCTCTTCAATCACCCACGACATTCCGCCCTCCAAACAGCTCGTCCACAGTCATTACCAGCGACGTCATCAGCCCGCGCACGGATTTATCTTAGGGCGTGGCGGCGACTCAGGCCTCGACCGACGTGGTCACCGGCGCTCGCGCTGCAGCGGCGCCCGTTAACACAAGTGGTTCGGAGGTAGCGCATGCTGTACACCGCTCAGAGCTGGAGCCACGTCAGAGCACGCGAAGTTCAAGCGGCCATTGCTCCGTTGGTAACGAGCCCCCTAGTAGGCTGAGACTCTGTCCATGCCCGGATCTCGACCGCTAGCGAACAGACACGTCCGCCTCGTCGCCAGCGATCTGGACGGAACGCTCTTGCGCTCGGACGGATCGGTCTCGGAGCGGACACTGGCAGTACTGGCGCAGACGGTCGAGACAGGGATCCGCTTCGTGCTCGTCAGCGCCCGCTCGCCGGGCTGGCTGGCGCCCGAGGCGGCACGGCTGGGGCTGGACGGGATCGGCATCTGCGCCAACGGTGCGCTCGTCTACGACTACGAAGCCGAGTGCGTGCTCATCCACCGGCCACTCGAGCCCGAGACCGCACGCGAGCTGGTGCACGGACTGCGCCGCGAGGCACCGGGCGTCGTCTTCGGCTGCGAGCGCCCCTCCGGCTTCATCGCCGAAGCCGCCTACCGGCCCCTCTACCCCGGGCGCGGCTCGATCCCCCGCGCCGACGCGCTCGCCTTCACCTCCGAGCCCGTGACCAAGCTCGTGCTCCAGCACCCCGAGTTGCCCCAGCCCGAGCTGTACGCAATCGCCGCCGGCTTCGGCGGCGAACGGGTCGAGGCCTGCTACTCGGGCGCCGGCCTGGTCGAGATCGCGGCCGCAGGCGTGACCAAAGGCTCTGCGCTGGCGGAGCTTTGCGAGGAACTTGGCATCGCTGCGAGCGAAACGATCGCCTTCGGCGACATGCCGAACGACGTCCCGATGCTGGAGTGGGCCGGCCGCGGCATTGCCGTTGCAAACGCCCACCCCGACGTACTGGCAGTCGCCGACGAGGTCACCGCTTCGAACGACGAGGATGGCGTGGCGCTGGTTCTGGAGGCGGTACTGGCCGAAGACTAGGTCTTAGCTGGCTTCATGCCCGGCAGCTTCAGCCTCAGCAGCGCTCCTCCACCGTTGGCGTCTTCGGCCTGGATCGAGCCCCCGTGCGCCTCGGCGATCTCGCTGACGATCGCCAGGCCGAGGCCGGAGCCTGGCATACCGCGTGAGGCGGCGGCACGGTAAAAGCGCTCGAAGACGTGCGGCTTGTCCTTGTCGGGCACGCCGGGACCGCCGTCGCGGACCGTGAGCTCGCCGCCTTCCAGTCCGATCTCGACCAGGCCGCCCGGCTCGCTCCACTTGGCCGCGTTCTCGAGCAGGTTCCAAACCGCCCGCTCCAGCCTTTCCGCGTCTCCCTCGAGAGTCGCCGGCTCCAGCTCGGCCAGGAAGTGAAGGTTCGGATAGCGGAGGGTCGCCTGGTCGATGCAGTCGCTGACGAGGCTGTCGAGACGCACCTGCTCGCGCCGCTCGCCGCGATTCCCGCGCGCCAGCTCGACCAGGTTGCCGACCAGCTTGCGCACCTCTCTCATCTCGCCGAGCAGGTCGCCGATCAGGTCTTTGCGCTTCTTCGCCGGCAGTTATGGCGCACGGGCCAGCACCTCCAGGTTTGTCTGCAGGCTCGTCACCGGGGTCAGCAGCTCGTGCGAGGCGTCGGCGACGAAGCGCTTCTGCGTCTCGATCGCCTCCTGCAGGGCCGCCAGCATGGCGTTGAAGGAGACGGCCAGACGCGCCAGCTCGTCCTTGCCTTTCTCGGGCACGCGCTCGCTCGTGTCGAGCGTGCTCGTCACCCGCTCGGCCGCGTCGGTGACGCGGCGCACGGCCACGAGGGTGGTGTGCGAGACGAGCGCGCCTCCGGCGGCCGCCAGCACGATGCCGCCAAGCGAGACGAGCAGCAGGATCATCTTCAACCTGTGCAGCTCGCGGTCGACGTTGTCGCGCGGACTGGCTATCTGAAGCGCAACACCGCTGACGATGGGAATGGTCAGAACGCGTGCATGGATGCCGGCAACGGTCGTGTCGGCGAAGAAAGCCTCACTTTTCCCGGCCGCGACGGCACGGGTGCGCGAGTCAACTGGCACCGCATCGCGCTGGTCCACCGGCCGGTATTCCGTGCCCACAACGCTGACGAGTTGGAAGTAATCGCGCTGCCCGAAGTGAAGACCCGGGAGCTGTTCTGCCAAGCCGGCCGGAGAAAGACCGGAATCGAGCGACGGGCTCTGGAGAGCCTCCGCCCGGTGCTCGAGCTCATCGTCGACGTTTCGCAATAGATCAGCGCGCATCGAGAAGAAGACGGCGATCGAAGCCAGCACTACCGAAAAGGCGACTATCGCGGTCGTGACCAGAGCGAGTCGGACGCGCAGGCTCATCGTTCACGCAACACGTAGCCGGCACCGCGTATCGTGTGGATCAGACGGGGCTCTCCACCGGCCTCGATCTTGCGCCGCAGGTAGCCGACGTAGACGTCGAGGGTGTTCGACTCGGTGCCGAGGTGACTCCCCCAAACCCGCTCGAATACGAGCGCGCGAGAGAGCACTTGGCGCGGGTTGCGCAGGAAGAGCTCGAGCACGTTCGCCTCGGTTACCGAGAGTCTGAACTTGCGCTTGCCGCGCTGCGCCTCGAGCGTACCGAGATCGAGAGCGAGATCGGCGAAGCGCAGAATCTCGCCCGAACCCGGCGCCGCTCGTCGCAAGAGCGCACGCACGCGAGCCAGCAGCTCTTCCAGCTCGAAGGGCTTGCTCAGATAATCGTCGGCGCCCGAGTCGAGCCCTTCCACCCGATCGCCGAGATCGTCGCGAACAGTGAGCATGAGGATCGGGACTCTGCTCTTCGCCTTGCGCAGGAGCCGGCAGACCTCGAACCCGTCCACACCGGGCATGAGCACGTCTAGCACGATGGCGTCGGGCTCGCGGCGCTCGACGGCCGCCAATGCCTCGGCGCCGTCGCCGGCAAGCTCGACGTCGTAGCCCTCTAGACCGAGCGCACGCTCGAGCGCCTCGCGAACGGCGCGATCATCATCGACGACAAGAATCTGTCTCAATTTCCTCCCCTCGGCTTCCCGAGCCTGGCGCGGAACTAACTAGAGGCCTCCATATACAAGAAAGTTAAGGCATGAACACTAAGACAGAGATGAGAGATCTGTCCAAATCGCTCAACTCTCATCCTCGTCTTACCGACGGCTGCTTTCCTTTCGTACGTGTTCTATCTGAGTTATTTGCGTAGCGAGCTCGTGCGGCGAAAGGGCCGAACGATTCTGACGCTGCTCGGGCTCGCGCTCGG
>PMXT01000144.1 GCA_003170995.1 Actinomycetota bacterium
GCGTCGGGGTAGTCGGGCTCCTCTATGTACTCGAAGTAGGCCTGGTCGATCACCGTCAACACGTGCTCTGGTACGCGCTCGAAGTAGGCGTCGAGCTCGGCGCGCGTATTCATCGTGCCGGTCGGGTTGTTGGGATTGCAGATGTAGACGATCTTCGTCTTGGGGCCGATCTGCGCTCGCATAGCCTCGAGGTCGTAGCGATGATCGCTCAGCGGCACCATCTTCGGAGTGGCACCCAGTTTGAGCGTGCTGAGCATGTAGCTGGCGAAGGAAGGCCAACCGAAGACGACTTCGTCGCCGGGCTCGAGCAGTGCGAGTGAGAGGTGACCGATCAGACCGTCGGCACCGGCGCCGTGCGCAATCTCGTCGATGTCTATGCCGAGGCGCTCGGCCAGCGCCGCGCGCAACCGGTAGGCACCCGAGTCGGGGTAGCGGTTGAGCTCGTAGGACTGCGTCTCGAGCACCTGGCGGGCGATCGGGAAGGGCCCGAACGGCCCTTCGTTAGAGGCCAGTTTCACAACATGGCTGATGCCAAACTCGCGCTCGACTTCCTCGATCGACTTACCCCCTTCGTAGGGCTCTATCGATTCCAGGGCAGCTCGAATAAGCGGCCTGGCAGTGCGGGATCGGGAGCCTCTGCGCATGCGCGTACCCTAGCGAGTGCGAGCGAATTCTGCCGCCTATAAAAATCACATGGGCACAGACCACTGGCCAGTGCCTGTTTAGCGCGCCCGCCGTCTGGGCGCCACGTGCAACGGCCGACCAAGCGCGACCAGACCGGCTTCTTTGATCGCCTCGCTCAGAGTCGGGTGCGCCGTCATTCCCAGAGAGAGCNNTCGACTCGGCGTCGATGGCGACCCGTCCGACCTCGATCAACTCGGTCGCGTGCGGCCCCACGACGACCAGGCCAAGTAGCTCGCCGTAGCGCTTCTCGTGGATCGTCTTCACCCAGCCGGTCGTCTCGTTTTGCATCAGCGCCCGACCGTTCGCCAGCCAGGGAAAGCGACCGACCACCACTTCTTCGCCATGGCGCTCGCGTGCCTCGACCTCGGTCAAACCCACCGCTGCCACCTCGGGCTCGGTGTAGATCGGGCGGGGAACAGTGCGGTCACCGACTACGGCCTCGCGCCCGGTTGCGTTCTCGGCGGCGACCTCAGCCTCGTAGAAAGCCGTGTGGGCGAGTTGCCAGTGACCCGCCACGTCGCCGGCCGCGTAGATGTGAGGAGCGCTCGTGCGCCGGTATTCGTCGGTCTGGATACCGCGTTTTTGATCGAAACTGATGCCTGCTGTCTCTAGCCCGATATCCTCGACGCTCGGCGCCCGCCCAACCGATACCAGCATCAGGTCGGCCTCGACCGTCTCGCCCTCGCCGAAATGAACGCGGAGCGCTCCACTCGCCTCCTCGATTTCGGTACAGGTCTTGCCGAGTTGAAGCTCGATACCGCGACGACGGAAGCTCTTGGCCAGCTCGCTCGAGACGTCCTCGTCCTCCATCGGAAGCAGCCGCTCGAGCAGTTCGATGATCGTCACCTGCGAGCCAAAGCGACCGAAGATCGAGGCGAACTCACAACCGATCACGCCGCCGCCCAGGATGACCAGCCGCGAAGGCAGCTCGGTTTGGGCGAGCAGACCCGTCGAATCGACACAGCGCGCAGAGTCGATGCCCGGAATGGGAGGAATGATCGGGTGCGAGCCGGTGGCCACGATCGCGCTCTGGAAACTGATCTCCTCGCCGCCGTCGACGGCGATCGTGTGCGGCCCGGTGAAGCGGCCGAAGCCCCTCACCCACTCGACTCCGTTGGCCTTGAAGAGACTCGCCACGCCGCTGGTCAGGCGCTCAACCGTGCTCGCCTTCCAGGCATTGGCACGCTTGAAATCGAGGCCGGCCCCGTCGATGCGGAGGCCGAGGTTCTCGAAGGTCTCCTCGATCTCCTTGATCGCGCGAGCCGTCTGCACCCACGTCTTGGTGGGAATGCAGCCCACGCGCAAACAAACCCCTCCGAGCGCGGCTTCGCTCTCGACGCAGACAACTCTGGCGCCGAGCTGCGCGGCACGGATCGCGGCCGGGTACCCACCCGGCCCAGCTCCGAGGACGGCGACGTCACACTCCATGGCAGATCCTTCCTTCTGCTCGCGTACGGCTCGATCCTAACGAGCAAGCGTCGGCACCCTCTCCTCAGGCGATGCCGGCTGGTCGCCGTATCGGCCCTACCCTGCCTCGGCGCTACTCGAGTGTCTGCGCGAGCTGGATGCGGTTTCCGTCCGGATCGTAGACATCGAGCAGGCGCA
This sequence comes from Actinomycetota bacterium, assembly GCA_003170995.1. Lineage (GTDB taxonomy): Bacteria > Actinomycetota > Thermoleophilia > Gaiellales > Gaiellaceae > Fen-549. Next base: position 2,290 of record PMXT01000144.1, read on the forward strand.
TCTGCCCATGCAGCTCGAGCACGGTGCCGACCTCGACGCCGGCGGCGCGCAGGCGCTCGGCTTCGGCCTTGATGTCTGTGACGTCGATCGTCGCCACGCCTCCGGCCTCGGGCTCGCCTTCGGCCAAACCGATCTCCATCGCGCCTGTTTGCAGCCGCGACCAGCGCCCTTCAGCGTCGTGGTAGACCTCTTCGAAGCCGAGCACGTCTGTGTAGAAAGCTCGGCCCTGCTCGAAGTCGCGGACTCGGTACCAGACCTTTACGCCCATCGACGCGGACAATAGAGCATCGGTCGCAGTTCTTCGAAGAGCTCTTTGGCCTCTCCAGGCAGCGCGACCGCTGCCGAGCCGCCCGCTACACGCTGGTCGTCGCTGCGAGTCGGCGCCATGGCGAGGCTATCCTGGTGCCCGGAGTGTTCGCGCTTCGCGATGAGGAGAGGCAGAAATGGATAAGGCTCACCTGGACAGCAGTCTTCCGGCAGACGGGACTGCACAGACGCTTACCGCAGCCTGGGACGACCTGCTCAAAGAACTTCCCGAGGACTGGAGCCACCTCCTCGTCGAGATCGAGCTCCAGTGCGAAGAGCCGTACGAGCCCGCGGCGCTGATCGTCTCGGCGCTCAATCCGCAACGCTGCGATCCGCGAGCGGCTTTCCGCTTTCGCGTCGGGCGTGAGTTCGGCTACGGCGCCTCCACACAGATAGTTAGGCACTGTCTGAGTCAACTCGATGAGGCTCGAGGCGAGGGTCGGCTACGCCTACTGCAAGTGCTTTCACAGAGGCGACCGGTCGCAACGCAGGGGCCGGTCTGGAGGCTCGGGGGCCGCTCTCTTTGAGCGACCCTGTCTCCTGGTTGCTCGTCCGGCGCGGCTGGCAGATTTTCGCCACGGACGGAACTCTGGTCGGGCGCGCCGGCGCCGTTCGCGGCGAACCGGTGAAGGACATCTTCAACGGCATCGTCGTTCGTACCGGCTCCGGTCCGCCTCGCTATGTGCCGAGCGAGCTCGCAACCGAGATCGTCACCGGGCAGATGACGCTCGAGTTGAGCCTCGCGGAGTTCGAGGCGATCCCACCCGAGCCTAAGCGACCGCAGGCGCCGAGCGTCTCGCTCTCCGAATTCCTGCGGCGCTTCGGACTCCGCTAGGATGATTTTCAGAGGCGTTCCAGCTCGGAGCGTCAGGCAAATACAACTCGTGGAGGCTCGTCTTGGCTGACCCGGTTTCCTGGCTTCTGATCGAGAAAGGCTGGCAGGTCTACGCCGCCGATGGCGACGAGCTAGGCAAGGTGGTCGCCATCACCGGAGACGAGAGGGCGGATATCTTCGACGGCTTGGCCGTGGATGCCGGCTTTCTCGACAAGCCGCACTACGTGCCCGGAGAAACGGTGGGCGAGATCGAGCAGGGCCGTGTCTCTCTCCGGCTGACGCGCGAAAAGTTCGAGCAACTCGAGATCTACGAAGCGCCGCCCGAGAGCATCGAGATCGAGGCCGAACGGGCTCCACGATCGGAGCGGATGATCGAGTCGTTCTCCAACTTCTTCCGCGGCTTCCGGCGGCGCCGGCAGTAAGAACTCGAATCAAAAAGAAGCACTCAACCGCCTGGCCGTGATCGGTGGATGCGATGCTAGGANNTGTCGCGTTCGTAGCCGGGGCTACGGGTGCGACCAGGGCCTATCCCGTTAGGGATGTGCTTAGTAGCCCCTCTAGCTCCCGGGCGCCCGGCGACGCAACGTGGCGAAGACCGCGACGGCGGCCACTCCACCAGCGATGCCGAGCAACGGAGTCTCAGCAACGCCGTTGAGTACAACCAAGACGGACAGCGCCGTCACGGCTGCAACGGGCGCAAGACGAACGAGGAGCCGATACCGGTACGGCCGCAGCGATGCTGGCTCACCGTCGACCTCCTTGGCGCGCTCCCGCAGCTCCGCGGCGAGCAGCAGGCCCATTCCGGCAAGCGCAGCCGCGACCGCAAGACGCGCGGGCTGGTGGCGCCAGGCGAGCTCCAGCTCGCCTGCGAGAGCGACTAGACCAACAACACAAGCACTAGTTGTGTCGCGATCACCCTCGAGGCCCCGCGTGCCCACGACGAAGCACCCAAACGTTGCAACCGCGCACACCAAAACCCAGCCCGACCTGGTCATCAATACCGGCGCCGCGACGACAAGCAGCAACACCCAGGTCGCGGCGATCGTCAGATCGAGATCCGAATCCGTCGTGCGTTGTGTCGGAATGCTCTCACCTCCCCGAGCGCTGCCTCGAGCTCCTCGGCGCCTTCCCAGTGCACGATCGGGACGCCCTGGCGCAGGAAGTGCGCCCGCAGTCCGTTGCGCATTACCTGCCACAGCCGCGAGGCCAACTCATCATCGGCGCTGGCGTTCGCGTGCAGGCTCGCATCCGCGACCACCTCGACGATGATGAGCTCATAGCCGCGGGAGCTGAGCCCGAGCAACACCTCGATGCTGCGCTCGTCGAGCAGCGGCGTCAAGGCGATCACGAGCGCCCGTGGCGAGAGCACGTGCCTCGCGTTCGTGATCGTGTTCACCCCGCTATCGGGAGCGCACGGGAAGTGGTAACTGGCGGCAGCGGCGACCCGCTTGCCAGAGGTGCGCTTCGCGACCTCAGCCTCGAGCAGCATCCCGATGATCTTGTGCAACTGGCGCTTCCCCGTACGCAGGTCGATCCACTCGACCCGGCCGCCAAGGTTGATGAGCCCCACACGGTCGCGCTGCGAGAGCGCGTGGCGGACGAGCGCGCTCGCCGCGCGCACCGCGTCGTCGAACGTCGTACCACCCTCACGCGGCCCGTTTCCGAAGGAGTCGAGCAGGATCGTCACGTCCGCGCTGCGCTCTAGCTGGCGATCGTTCGTCTGGAGAGTCCCGCGCCTGGCGGTCGCGCGCCAGTTGATCGAGCGCGGCCGGTCGCCCGGACGATAATCGCGAACGTCGGCGAACTCGATGCCATCGCCACGGTCACGCGAGCGCTGATTACCGACGAAGAGCTGCGTCTCCGACGGACGGATGAGCTCATGCAGCGTCGGCTCCGCCGGGAAGACGCGCAAGAGATGACGCACCGGCAACGCCTGCTCGTGGAGGAGGAGACCGAACGGCGTCCGCGTGCGCAGCGCCGCCGGACCGATCTCGACGACGCCCCAGTGGGCGCAGCCGAACCGGCAGGCGACCCGCAGGGGTACGTTCGCCTCCAGCGTGACGGCACCCGGGTTCTGACCCTCGACGAGCTCCAACTCGCCCGGCGTTACGAGCAACACCTCGACGCGGCAGCGCTCCTCGGACTCGAGCTCGAGCATCACCTCGAGCTCGTCGCCCTCTACGGCGCTCTCCGGGAGTGGAAGCAGCCGCGCCCGCACAGCCCGGGGACGCCGCCCCGTGAGATCGACACCGATGACGAGCGCGAACGGCAGACCCAGGAGCACAAGCTCCGGCCGCGAGAGCAGCAACCCGATCGCGATCGAGAGCGTTGCCGCTGCGGCGTAAACCGGCAGCTTCGAATGTGCGGAGGCGATCACTGGTTCGCGACGGCGTCCTCTGCGGCGGGCGTGGGCACGGCGCCGAGGCACTGCTCGACGATGTCGACCGCCGACACGTGCTGCACCCACAGCTCCGGGCGTAACGTCAACCGGTGTGCGAGCGCCGGCACCGCGACCGCCTTCACGTCCTCCGGCGTCACGAAGTCGCGCCCCTCGAGCAGCGCGCGTGCACGCGAGAGCTTCATCAGCGCGAGGCTCCCACGCGGGCTCGACCCGACGAGCACGCTCGGGCTGCCCCGGGTCGCCTCGACGAGATCGATCATGTAGAGCCCAACCGCCTCGGTTGCGGCGACCGCCTCGACTGCCCGCTGTAGCTCGAGCACGCCGGCGGCGTCTATCACCTGCGTGAGTTCGATCTCGTCCTGTTCGCGATCAAGGCGGCGCTCGAGAATCGTCCACTCGTCATCACGGGAGGGGTAGCCGACGCTCGTTCGCAGGATGAAGCGGTCAAGCTGCGCCTCGGGCAGCGGATACGTGCCCTCGTACTCGATCGGGTTCTGCGTCGCGACGACGAGAAAGGGCGGCTCGAGCTGATAGGTGTGGCCGTCGATCGTGACCTGGCGCTCCTGCATTGCCTCGAGCAGCGCGGCCTGCGTCTTCGCCGGCGACCGGTTGATCTCGTCGGCGAGCAAGAGATTCGCGAAGATCGGCCCGCGCCGGAAGTCGAACTGCCCCTTGGCCGCATCGAGCACCGCGGAGCCTGTTATATCCGCGGGCATCAGGTCCGGTGTGAATTGGATGCGAGCGAAGTTGAGCCCGACCGCCTGCGCGAACGAGCGGGCAATCAATGTCTTCGCGAGCCCCGGCACGTCCTCCAGGAGAACATGGCCGTTGGCAAGGAACCCGAGGAGCACGAGCTCGAGCACGTCGCGCTTCCCCACGATCGCGCGCTCCACCTCCTCGAGCAGGAGCTGGCACGAGCGTTGGGCATCGGCAATCGTCATGAGTTGATCCTCTCGAGGTCGTCTATCAGAAAGCGGAGCTGTTCTCTCGTCAGGCCAGGATCCGATACGCGGCCGATCGGATCGGTGTGATCGCGCCCGATGAGATCCCACAGCTGTGGGCCAATAAGCGTCCGTATAGCCTCAGGGTCCTTGCCATAGTCAACGTGTGTGCGCAGTGCCAGCAGGTCTATGACGACCCGGCGCAGGATCGGGCTCAGGTGGACGTGGAGATCGTACGCATTGTCGGCGAGACGCAGTAGCGCGTGTGTCGGTGGCGGCGGCGGCGCGGGCGCGCGCGCGTTGAGCAGGCGCTCGGCCTCGGCGTAGGGCGACAGGGTCGGGCCGTTTTCGGTCTCCGGCGTGACGAGTCGCAAAAGAAGCGGCACGGCGACGACAGCGCCGACGATCGCGACCAGGGCGAGGAGCGGCACGAGAGCAGCCTGCTCGTACCACGCGGCGACTGCGATCCCGGCCACGCAGCCAAGCGCCGCCAGCAAGACAGGAATCAGACGACGGATGCGACGACCTCCTCCCGAATCGCGCTCAAGGCGTCGATCGCGGCTCCCTTCATGTCGGGCGCGACTGCAGCGGGGCTGAACTTGGCGCGCTCGAAGAGGTCGGTTAGGCGGCGGGCGGCGGGTCCGCTCACGGACACGGCCTGGAGCACGCGGGCGAGGTACTCGAATGGTGTCTCGGAGCGGCGCTGGTCGATCCCGAGCGCGCCGAGCCCGAGTTCCATGCGCGCGTAAGCCGCGATCACCGCCTTGCGCGAATCCGGTTCCCGGCGCAGGTCCTCGAGAGTGTCGCCAAGCAGCGAGTAAACCCGCCGCGCGATGCTCTCGGGCTTAGGCGCCGGCTCCGGCGCGATGCTCGTCAGCGGTAGCGCCGGCTTGCGCTTCCGAAGTACGAGCGCGAGAACGACGCCGGCGCCCGCGAGCAGCGCGAGAACCAGCAGGACGATTCCGATCTCCATCAGCAATCCGAGGAGATCGAAACTATGTCCGGCAGCACCCCTGGTACCGCCGCCTTTGAGGGTTGGATTTCGTGACTTCGGGAAGACCGGCAACTTACCGCCGGGGGGGCCCAAGATCCAGAACAGGAAGAGCAAGGCGCCGAGCGCGAGAGCGAAGCCGATGAGACGGAGGCGATTACTCCGGTCATGGGCGGCGAGCCCCGGTACGAATGCGGCCGGCACGACGATCAGCAGGACGACGACCGACTGCCTGACCGAAAGCCCGTGCGCGAGCGGATGAGCCGCGCTTGCCGCGAGGACTAGGAAGAGACCGCCTATGATTCCCGAGCGAAGAGCCAAAGCCGTATTGTGCCTACCGAGAGATAGTACGAACCCGTAGGAGTGTATTACGTTTTCCTAAGGCCTGCGAGCGACGAAGAGTCGTTTTCCTCTTGCCCGTAAAAGTAGAGAAGAGCTAGCACCGCACTGCGAAGCAAAGCCGTGCAAGCCGGCAGCGCGAGCCTGGACGAGCAGGGAAGCAAAGTGCGAGGATCGTTAGCTGCGAAGCGTTGCGCCGAAGCGCTCGCCAAGCACCCGCACGATCTTCTCGCGTAGTGCGCCGGCGTCCTCATCCGAGAGCGTTCGCTCGGATGACTGGAAGGCGACCGCAAAGGTGATCGATTTCTTGCCCTCGCCCACCTGGGGCCCGCGGTAGACGTCGCTGGCATCCATCCGCCGCAGCTCTGCGCCGGTCACCTCACGAGCCGCCTCGATCATCGACCCCGCGGCGACCTCCTCGGCGACGACAAAAGAGAGATCCTGCTTCACGGCCGGGTAGGAAATCACGTCCTCGTAGACGACAACGTCACAAGCGACCTCGGCGAGCGCGCCCAGATCGAGCTCGAACGCCCCCCACTCTCCCGGGGCAAGCTCGGGATGAAGCTCACCAACCCAGCCGGTCTCGCCCACCCGCGCAGCCTCGAGCGGGTGCAGGAACGGCAGCTCTCTGGCCGGCTCGAAGCTCGGTTCCGGAGCGGCCAGTGCTCGGTAGAGGGCCTCGACGGCGCCCTTCGCCCGCGCGAAGCCTCCCCAAGTCAGCCCGGCGATGCGCACAGGCTCCGCCGGCAACTCGTCGTCACCCGACAAATAGACATGCGCGATCTCGAACAGCGCGACCTCTTCGTTCCCGGCATCGAGGTTGCGCTGGAGCGAGCGGATCAACCCGGCGAGGATGGTCGTGCGCAGAAATGCGTGCTCGGCCGTCAGTGGATCAGGAAGGCGGATCGCCTTCGGATCGGGATCGCTGTCGACGAGCGAGTAGCTGTAAGCCTCGACGAAGCCGAGGCCGCAGAGCGCGTCTTCGATTCGTCGGCGCAGCCGCTGCTCGCGGGTCAGTCGCCCCCACATCGCGCGGCGAGCCGGCAGGGTGAAGGGAACCTCGTCGAGATGAACGCGAGCTATCTCCTCGACCAGGTCGATCTCGCGGGTCACGTCGCGGGTGCGGAAGGTGGGCACGGTCACGGTCCAGTCCTTCGCCACCTCGAAGCCGAATCGCTCGAGCAATCCGCGCTGTTCATCGGCCGGTATCGGCACGCCGATCAACTCGTCAGCGCGCTCGGGGCGGAAGGTAATGGACGCCGGCGCGGGCAGCTCGCCCTGAACGTCCACGTGACCGACCCAACGCGCGCCCGAGAGCTTCACCATCAGCTCCGTCGCCAGCTTCGCCGCCTGCTCGGCGAGATAGGGATCGACACCCTTCTCCCAGCGGTTCGAGCCCTCGGTTCGAAGCTTCAGACGCTCGGAGCTCTCGAGGATGCCGACCCGCTCGAAGTTGGCCGACTCGAGCAGGATCGAATCGCTCTCCTCGGCGACCTCGCTCTCTTCGCCGCCCATGATCCCGGCAATCGCTACCGGTCTCGAGGCATCGGCTATGACCAGGTCGCGCGGATCTAGCTTGCGATCGATACCGTCGAGGGTGCGCATCTGCTCGCCCGAGTGGGCGCGGCGCACGACGATCCTGCCCTCGGTCAGGCGCGCCAAGTCGAAGGCGTGCAGCGGGTTTCCGAGCGCCAGCATGACGTAGTTGGTGACGTCGACGACGTTGGAGATCGGGCGCATGCCGGCGCCGCTCAGGCGCGCCTTCAGCCAGGGCGGCGAGGGCCCGATGTTCACGTCGCGGAAGAGGCGCCCGACGTAGCGCGGACAGCCCACGAGGTCCTCGACGCTGATCTGCACAGGCTCGTCGGCCAGCAGCTCGGGGTCGGTCCCTGGCGGTGGCGCAAGCTCGAGCCGGTAGAGAGCGGCGATCTCGCGCGCCAAACCGTAGACAGCCAACAGATCGGGCCGGTTGCCGGTGACTTCGAGCTCCAGGATCGGCTCGCCGAGCGCGAACATATCCGCGAGCGGAGTACCCGGCTCCCAGTCGTTCGGCAGAAGCAGGATGCCCGAGTGATCCTGGCCCAGCTCCAGCTCGCGCTCAGACATGATCATCCCGTCCGAGGCGGTGCCTCTCAGCTTGACCCGCTCCAGCTTCATCCCGCCGGGGATCACCGCGCCGGGCAGCCCAACCGCGACCGTGGCGCCCGCGCCAAAGTTCCAGGCCCCGCAGACGATCTGGCGCGGCTCCGGCTCCCCCATGTCGACCTGGCAAAGCTGCAATCGATCGGCGTTCGGATGCTTCTCCGCCTCGAGCACGCGCCCGACGCGGAAGCGATCGAAGTTGCCGTCCAAATCGGCGACGCCGCGCCAGGAGACGCGCTCGACCTCGACGCTGGTGACAGCGAGGCGGTCGGCTAGCTCCTCGACCGCGATCGCGACCGGGACGTACTCACGAAGCCAGCTGTAGGGAACTTTCATCTCAGAACTGGCGCGAGAAGCGCAGGTCGTTCTCCCAGAGGAGACGGATGTCGGGGACACGGTGACGGAGCAGCGCGATCCGCTCCAGCCCGAGCCCGAAGGCGAACCCCGATACCTCTTCGGGGTCGTAACCGACGAACTCGAGCACATTTGGATCGACGATGCCGGCGCCGCCCATCTCGATCCAGCCAGATCGCTTGCAGACCGGGCAGCCCGCGCCATCACACATGTGGCAGGAGACATCGGGCTCGATCGAGGGCTCGGTAAAGGGAAAGAAGTGGGTGCGAAAGCGCAGCTCTCGTTTCTCGCCGAACAGCGCGCGCATCAGATGCAGCAGCGTCCCTTTGAGATCGGCCAACGAGATACCGCGGTCGACGGCCAGGCCCTCGACCTGGTGGAAGACCGGACTGTGGGTGGCATCGGGAGTGTCGCGACGGTAGACGCGGCCGGGCGAGATCATGTAGACGGGTGGCTCCTGAGCTTCCATCACCCGAATCTGTGAGGGCGAGGTCTCGGTTCTGAGCAGAACGTCGCCGTTCAGGAAGAGCGAGTGCCCGGGCGACCGCGTCGGGTGCCAGGGCGGCATGTTCAGCCCGTCGAAGTTGTAGTGGGTGGTCTCGACTTCGCGCCCGTCCACGATCGTGTAGCCGAGACCGAGGAAGACGTCCTCGACCTCGCGCCTGATCTGCGTGATCAGGTGCAGATGCCCCTCGGGGAAGTGCTCGCCGGGTAGCGTCACGTCGATGCTCTCGGCCATCAACTTGTGCTGGAGCTCGACCTGCTCGAGATCTGAGCGTCTCTCCTCGAGCGCTGCCTCCAACCGCTGCCGCAAGGCGTTCAAGCGCATTCCGCTCTCGCGATCACGGACTTCGCGTAGAGCCAGCTTGAGCTCGCTCGAACGACCAAGGAAGCGCACGCGCAACTCTTCGATCTGCTCGAGTGAATCCGCCTGCTCGAGCGCGCTCGCCGCCTCCTGTTCGAGTTTCTCTACGTCCATCTGCACAACCCTAGTTCTTCCATTCACCAACCGTTTCGGTCTGTCCTGCACCGTCGCGCAATTCCAAGTCGGCATAGCCCCGGTTCGACGGTCGAGAACGAGCGCTCTGGCTGCTCAGCACCAATCCCCGACTACTAGCCGGGACCTGGTAAAGACGAATACCGAGCGTCCTGACACGACGACGAAAAGATAGCGGCGCTTGCACATCGTCGCACCGAGGGGCTAGTGCCCGCGAGCGCAACCGGCCTCTCAGCAACAATGCGCCTGTGAGCGAGCACACCGAAGTCAGTCCCTACGACCCGATCGCCTCTCTCTACGATCGCTGGAACACGAGTGTCGTCGAGGACATCGGCTTCTACGTCGAGGAAGCTCTCCTCTCGGGTGGGCCGGTGCTCGAGCTCGGTGTCGGTACGGGGAGAATTGCCGTTCCGATCGCCCAGGCTGGGATCGAGGTGATCGGAGTCGATTCCTCGACAGCGATGCTCGAGCGTTGTCGCGAACGAGCCCGGGCGGCCGGGGTCGCCGAGCTGCTCGACCTGCGCCTCGGTGACCTGCGCGATCCACCCGTCTCCAAAAACGTCCCGCTTGCGATCTCACCCTTCCGCGCCTTTTTGCACCTCCTTTCGAACGAGGAGCGTCGCCTCGCCCTGACGCGCATCCGCGATCTGCTTCTACCCGGTGGCCGTCTCGTCTTCGATGTCTTTGCGCCTTCGAGCGAGGACATCACCGCGACGGACGGGCGCTGGATCGAGCGCGAGCCGGGGATCGAGGAACGAGCTGACTGGAACTGGCAGGAGCGTACGCTCGTACTGCGCGTGCGCGGCGACGAGGGCGAGACGCAGATGAACCTCGCCTGGATCTCGGCCCGGGAGTGGGAAGAGCTGCTCGAAGTCGCCGGCTTCGTGCTCGGCGCCTGCTACGGCTGGTTCGATCGCCAGCCCCACGCCGGAGACGAGGATATGGTCTTCGTCGCACAACGGAAGTAAAGTAGGTCGCACAAACTATCCGCCCCGCACCGAAAGGCGTCGTCGATGATTTACGCACTGATCGCTGTCCTAGTAGTCGTCGTTTTAGCGCTGCTTTTCTTCGTCCTTCGTTACAACCGTCTGGTGCGCCTGCGCAACGCCTGCCAGAACGCCTGGGCGCAGGTGGATGTGCAGCTCAAGCGCCGCCACGATCTGATCCCCAACCTGATCGAGTCGGTCAAGGGCTACGCGGCTCACGAGCGCGGCACCTTCGACGAGGTCACCCAGGCTCGCACCGCGGCTCAGAAGGCGCAGGGGCCCGCCGAGCAGGGCCAGGCCGAGAACATCCTCAGCCAGGCGCTCGGCAAGCTCTTCGCTGTCGCCGAGGCCTACCCGCAGCTGCGGGCAACCGAGAACTTCCAGCAGTTGCAGGCGCAGCTGGCCGAGACTGAGGACAAGATCCAGGTCTCACGCCAGATCTACAACGACACGACACTGACCTACAACAACGCCATCCAGACGGTCCCGACCAACATCGTCGCCGGGATGTTCAACTTCCAGCCGCGCGGCTTCTTCGAGATCGAGGCGGAGGTCGAGCGCGAAGCACCAAAAGTCAAGTTCACGTGAACCGTAGGCTGCGCTCGTTAGGCGTCTTTGCGTTCGTCGTTCTCGTCTTCGGTCTGGCGGCCGGGCCGGCCGGTGCGATCTCGCTCGAGGGCGCGGCGGTCAACGCCAAGGTGCAGCGGGACGGCTCGCTCCAGGTGAGCGAGCAGATCACGATGAGCGACGTCTTCCATGGCGGCTACCGCGACATTCCGATCGTACGGGGGCAGTCGATCGATCAAGTCGCCGTCTCGGAACCGGGGCACCGCTATCGCTACGGCGGTAGCACCGAGCTCGGCTCGATCGGACAGCCGTTCACCTTCGCTACGACTCACGTCGGCGACAACCTGCGCGTCGTCTGGCACTTCGACAACCCGAGCGGCGGCCCGCGTACGTTCACGATCTTCTACCGCTTCCACGGGCTGGCTGTCGCCTACGACGACGTCGTTGACGTCAACCTCAACGTCTGGGGCGATACCTGGGGTGAATCGCTGCCTTCGTTACGTGCGACGCTGCGACTTCCGAAGCCCACGAAGAGCCCTTCCTATCGGGTCTGGGCCGGGCCCGCCTGGGTTCACGGCGCCGTCAAGCGGACACCGGCGGCGGCCGTCCTTCGGGCGAGTCGCGTCCCCTCCCACCAGTTCGTCGATCTGCGCGTCGTGTTCCCACGTGCTTTGCTTACTTCCACCGCGGGGGTGACAACCCATTCCGGCACCCAGCTGGCGCAGATCATGGCGGAGGAGACGTCGAGCTACGCCGCCTACAGCCACGATCGCAAGCAGATCAAACGCTATGCGCACTCGCCCTATACGTGGCTCGTTTTGATCCTGCTCGCCTTCCTCCCAAGCCTGGCCGTCATCGTCTTCGTGTACTTGCGCTTCGGGCGCGAGCCGAAAGTCGGCTACGACCGTAGCTACGAACAGGAGCCTCCGTCCGATCTGGCGCCCGCGCTCGTCCCGGCCCTGACCCGGGAGAGAACGGGTGCCGGGGTGAACGAGTTCACCGCGACACTGTTCGATTTGATCCGACGCGGCCGCTACAAGGCCAAGCACGTCACTACCGAGCATTCGAAATGGGGCGGTCTGCGCAACACCACCGTCTCCGATCTCGAGCTGACGCGTGGGAAAGACCTCGAGTCGCCGGCGCCGTGGGAGAACTCCGTCACCGATATTGCCGACCCGATCGTCGGCGAGAAGGGTGAGCGCCTCTCGCGCTTCCGCGAGCGCATCGCCTCCGACCGAAGCGCCAACGCCACGCGTTTCCAGAGTTTCAAGAGCGCAGTCAGCGCCGAGATCTGCAAGCGAAGCTGGTATCGGAGTGGCCTGTTCGTGCTGATTATCGCTGGCGCAGTGCTGTTATTGGCGGGCGCGCTTCCCCTCTTCTACGGTGTCGAGCGTTATCGCACAATCGCGCCTCGCTTCAGCGACGCCGTGGCGATTGCGCTCGGAATCTGCGGAGTCGTCAACGTGGTCATCATTGCCTGCGCCACCGCCGCCGTTCCGCTCTGGCGAGCCCGCACGAACACCGCTCAACTCGAAGCCGAGCGTTGGTCGGCCTTCCGACGCTATCTGACCGATTTTCCGCGACTCAAGGAGGCGCCACCGGTGTCGATCGTTCTCTGGGAGCGTTACCTCGTCTACGGGATCGCCTTTGGGATCGCCGATCAGGTACTTCAAGCCGCGCACCTACAGATGCCGGAGGAGATGCAACAGCAGAGCTCGCTCTACTGGATCGGTTCCGGCAATCAGTTCGGCGCTGGCGCAACCGCGCTCGCCATCTCCGATCTCAACTCGGGCTTCGGCTCGGCGCTCTCGCCTCCATCATCTTCCGGAAGCGGCGGTGGTGGTGGCTTTGGCGGAGGCGGCGGAGGCGGCTTTGGCGGAGGCGGCGGAGGCGGCTGGTAGTCAGCTCGTCTGGCGCCGACGCTCGTAGAGAGCCAGCGCACCGGCAGTCGCCACGTTGAGCGACTCCGCCCCCGGAGCGAGCGGAATCGTCGCCAGATCGTCGCAGCTCGCCGCAATCTCATCGGGAAGGCCTTCGCGCTCGGCGCCGAGCACGAAGCAGACCCGGCCCGAGAGATCGATCTCGGCGAGTGGTCCACCGCCATGAGCGACAAGCCCAACGCGGCGTCCGGGCGCCTGGTCGAAGCCGCCGAGCGGAACACGGAAAACGGCGCCCATCGATGCTCGCAGCGCCTTCGCTCCGGTTGGATCTGCGCAGCCGGAAGAGAGACACACGAAAGCCGGGCCAAGCGCATCGGCACTACGTAGAAGCGCACCCACATTGCCCGGGTCGGCGACTCGCCAGAGCGCGAGTCCCGTCTCGGTCGCGCTCGTCGAATCGAGCCGCGGTAACTCGGAACGGCGGAAGACGGCGATCGCCCTGGGGGGATGAGCGAGTTCCGAGAGCTCGCCGAGTAGCTCGGGCACAACCAGAGTCGCTCCGGGAACACGCCCTGTCAGCACCGTCCGGTCGGCGTCGACGAGCACCTCTTCGGGCTCGAGCCCCGCCTCCAGCCCGGCGACGATCAAATCCTCACCCTCGCAGGCGAACAGTCCCAGTCGCTCGCGCTGGCTCGCGCTCTGCAGCCGGCGAACAAGCCGAAGCTTCGGGTTCGAGGAAGAGGTGATCAGTCCGGCCATCGTCTAGAGCCTATCCAGTTAGGAAGGCGCAGCCGATGCGGCGTTTTGCGGCGCCAGCTTTGTCCTCTCAGCTGGAAAGCGCGGCTTTCGCCTGCGCAGCGATCACCTTGAAGGCGGCCGGCTCGCGCACGGCGAGGTCGGCCAAGACCTTGCGGTCGAGCTCGATGTTGGCCTTCTTACAACCGGCTACGAACTGGTTGTAGGAGAGGCCCTCCTGCCGTGCGGCGGCGTTGATCCTGATGATCCAGAGCCGGCGGAAGTTGCGCTTGCGGTTGCGACGGTCTCGGTAGGCGTAGACGAGCGAGTGGTCGACCTGCTCCTTGGCGTACTTGTAGCTCGACTTCTTGATGCCGAAGTAGCCGCGAGCCTGCTCGAGAACCTTGCGCCGCTTCTTGCGCGCGTGAACGGAACGCTTAACACGTGGCATGGGGTTCTACCTCACCTTCCAAGCATCTTCTTGACGACAGACGAATCCGACGGACCGAGCACCTCGGGCTTGCGAAAACCGCGCTTGCGCTTCTGGGTCTTCTTGCCGAGGATGTGGCTGCGCATGGCGCGACGGCGAACGATCTTGCCCGTCCCGCTGACCTTGAATGTCTTCTTTGCTCCGCTATGAGTCTTTACTTTCGGCATCTTTGTCCTCAGCTCTCCGCGCCGGCGTCTTCGGCACCGCTGGCGTCCTCTACGGCCACCGCCTGCCCGGTATTCCCTGCGCTCTCGTCACTCTTGTGCTCGGCCTCCGCCTTCACTTTCTCGCCCGCGTTCTTCGTCGGGCCTAACACCATGGTCATGTTCCTGCCCTCGAGCAACGGTTGAGACTCGATCATTCCAAGCTCCTGCACGTCCTCGGCGAGCCGCATCAGTAGGTCTCGTCCGCGTTCCGGGTGCGTAGTCTCGCGACCTCGGAACATGATCGTCACCTTGACCTTCGCCCGCTGTTTGAGGAAGCGAGCGACGTGCCCCTTCTTCGTCTCG